>JANLWJ010000458.1:0-6803 GCA_031364455.1 Actinomycetes bacterium
GTCGGGGGCAGCCCGGAGCGGGACGGAGAGAACCTCAGTGGGGAGTCCTCTGTCTGATAAGTCCGGTGAGTCAGGCGCGAGCACTGGCATACGAAACCCCCGTATCCATTTCTCCTGCGACAAACCCAGGCTAGGACTGGGCGAACTGGCCCGGTAGGGACCAACGTCACGAGGCACCCAGTTTTGGGCTGTCCACCCGCTCGTCCTGGGCATAGACAAAAGAGGTGTGGCGCAAAGCCACAGCCTGTTTCATCCCAACTGTGAAGAGATTGCCATGAGAATCTCAAGGGCAACACTCGCAGTCGTGGGTGCGTCCGCACTCCTCGTGGGCACTATGGCAGGGCCAGCAATGGCCGAAACCAATGTCACGATCTACGGCGGAACAACCACGATCACGACCACCGCGAAGGCACTCCCGACCATCACCAAGGCCGGGATAATCATGTCGGGCGTTGACAGCGCCACATCGAAGTACATCACCAAGTCAGGTGAGGCACGCCAACAGTTCGCATTCGGCATCGTGACTCCGAGCAACCTCATGCTCGAAGACGATGACGTGACTGGGGCCGTTGGCTCCATTACCGGTGGCAAGGTTCTGCACAGCGGCTCGGTGCACTTCCTCAACACGAACAACGGCAAGGTTGTCGACGTTGGCAACTTCTCCGTCAACTTCAACAAGATGAAGGTCTTCGCGACCGAGCTCAACAACGACCCAATCGACCCATTGGCCGTATTCAACTTGGTTCCCGTTGAGACCCCGCTGTACCCGACGTACGACGACGACGTCCTTCCGACGATTGCCACCGTTTCTGGTGTCAACCTGGTCATGACGGGTTCTGGTGCTGACGCGCTCAACGGCGCCCTCGGCACGAAGGTCTTCGACGGCGGGCTGAAGTTCGGCAAGGCAGTAGCCGTGGCCGACTTGCTCCCCCCGACGTAGGACAACCGCAGTACCTGAATGAGCAGAGGGACGGGCTAACCCGTCCCTCTCTCGCTGTCTCCTCAGAGCCGGCGAGAGGTCGGCCCTTGGGCGAAGGCCCTACAGTCAGGAATTGTTTCGAGCAGGCTGTCGATCCAGGCTCTCCCCATTCGTATGGAGGGTGAGAGGCCGGATTCGCCGGCCACGACCGCACAGGAGCCAGCCATGCCCACCTACCTGCTCTCCGTCTACGGCGACGAGGCCGAGTTCGCCCGGCAAGAGGCCGACCCCGCTTTCATCGCCGAGCTCTACGCCGATGTCGAGAAGTTCAATCAGCGGGTGCGCGATGCCGGTGCCTGGGTCTTCGCCGGCGGGCTGTACCCCACCAGCAGCGCGACCGTCGTCAGGGCCAGCCAGGACGCCGACGTCATCACCACCGACGGCCCGTACATCGAGGCCAAGGAACACCTCGGCGGGTTCTGGATCCTCAAGGCCGCCGACCTTGATGCTGCGCTCGCCTGGGCGCGCGATGGATCGGCTGCCTGCCAAGGACCGGTCGAGGTGCGCCCCTTCCAGGACGACGTCGACGGCTGAGTCCATCACGTCATGTCGGTTGCGGGCGATCGTGCACTCAGGCGGTCGACGATCGTCCGCGGTTACCCGCGATGACGGGCTCCGACGGGGCGGGTGCCGTCGAGCGGACGTTTCGCGAGGCGTCGGGGCGGGCTGTGGCGACGCTGGTGCGCCTCTTTGGCGACATCGACATCGCTGAGGAGGCCGTGCAGGACGCTTTCGTGGTGGCGTCCGAGCGGTGGGTGAGCGACGGCGTCCCACCCAGCCCAGCCGGATGGATCATCACCACCGCACGCAACCGGGCGATCGATCGACTGCGGCGTGAGGGCAGCCGCGATGACCGGCACAAACAGGCAGCACTGCTGCATGTGCAGTCCGAACCGGAGGAGGTGGGCCCGGTGCTCGAAAGCGGGGTGTCCGACGACCAGCTGAGGCTCGTGTTCACCTGCTGCCACCCTGCCCTCGCACCGCAAGCTCAGATAGCGCTGACCCTGCGGCTCATCGGCGGGCTTGAGACTCCCCAGATCGCGCGCGCGTTCCTGGTCAGCGAGTCGACGCTGGCACAGCGTCTGGTGCGGGCGAAGGCCAAGATCCGCGACGCGCACATCCCCTACCGCGTGCCCGATGAAGCCGAGCTGCCCGACCGGCTGCGGTCTGCGCTCGCGGTGGTGTACCTGATCTACAACGAGGGCTACCTGGCGACCGGCGGCGACGCGGTCGACCGTGCGGAGTTGCGTGTCGAGGCGATCCGCCTCGCGCGGCTGCTGGTCGAGCTCATGCCGGACGAGCCGGAGGTAGTCGGGCTGCTTGCGCTTGTGCTGCTCACCGAGTCGCGGGCAGCCGCCCGACGGACGCCGGACGGCGTGTGGGTGCGGCTCCCCGACCAGGACCGGGCGCTGTGGGACCTCGCACTGATTTCTGAGGCTCACGACCTGGTGCGGGCGTGCTTGCGTAGGAACCAGCCGGGTCCGTACCAGGTGCAGGCGGCCATCGCCGCGGTCCACAGCGATGCCGCGACGACGTCCGATACCGACTGGCAGCAGATCGTGCTGCTGTACGACCACCTGTACGCGCTGACGCGGACGCCGATCGTCGCGCTCAATCGCGCGATCGCGGTGAGCGAAGTCGACGGACCAGCAGTGGCACTTCAGATCGTCGACGACCTCGAGCTCGACACCTACTACCTCTGGCAGGCCACACGCGGCGACCTGCTCGAACGCCTCGGCGATCGCGACGGTGCTCGAGCATCATTCGAGCGCGCCGCAGGGCTGACCGACAACCCGGCCGAACGTGGGCTGCTGGCAGAAAGGCTGAACCGAACGCTCATGGACTGAGACCGAGGACGCGTTCGGGTGACTAGGCCTATTTCGATCACATCGGCCAGGGGGCGGGCGTTATGCTCACCCGACGCATTCTCACCAGGGGGCTCCGTGTTGCCAGCATCTCGATCACTTTCCCGCATCTTCGCTTCAGCAACCACCTTCGCAGTCGCGCTGACGGGGCTGGCCACGGCAGGCGCAGCCCCAGCGAGCGCCGCAACGACGCAGACCTTCATCACCATGGTCAGCAGCTCGGGCGACTACATCGGGGGCGGGAACACCTACACGTTCGCAGAGCCGACGGACTCCATCTCTGGGTCGTTCTCCGGTGGCAACTCCCTCGGTGTCAACCTGGACGCGGGGGCCGGCAACTGGTTCTACTTCAACTTCAGCGCTCCCAACGGCAAGAAGCTGGGCCTCGGCACGTACTACGACGCCCAGCGGTATCCCTTCAACGACGGCTATCACCCGGGGATCTCCGTCTCCGGGGATGGACGCGGCTGCAACCAGAACTTCGGCCAGTTCACCATCCACGACCTGGGCTACAGCGGTGGTGAGCTCACCCGCCTGAACCTCACCTACGTCCAGCACTGCGAGGGGTGGGGCGCGGCTCCGCTCTTCGGCCAGATCGTGATCGGCAAGCAGTCACCTTCCCCCTCCAGCACCGTGACGCCGTGGCAGGTGGAGTGGCCCCAGCAGCTTCCGGGGGCGAACAGCCGAAATGTTCCCGTGACGATCACTGCGGGCACAAACGATGTCCCCGTGTCATTTGTCAGTCTAGTTTCGGTGCTGTCGCCCGGCAGTGACAACGACGCGTTCTCCGTCACCGGAGGTACCTGCGGCAGCACACTGGCAGCCGGCACTTCATGCACGGTGACTCTCAACTTCGACCCGGTCGACGTCGGCGCCTACTCGTCCATTCTCACCGTGGGCGGCCAGGGAGTGAGCACGGCTTCGGTCAAGCTCTCCGGTCTCACCACCGACGGCATCTCTGAGTGGCGGCAGGCCACCGTCGCCCCCGATGAGTCAGGCTCAGAAGCGGTGACCCTCAATGACTTCACCCCGGCCGACTTTGCCGCAGTGGGTGACCTCAGTCAGGTCACCCTGGAGGCCACCCTGGAGGCGAACGGCTCGACACGGGGCCTTGCCCTGACCATCGCGGCACCAGCGGGTGAGGAGCTGACCGAGGGCACCACCTACCTGGGCGCCGAGCCGGCACCCGGCGTCGGATCCGGTCTCGCCACGTTCGATCTGCTGGTCGACGGTCAAGGATGCGAGCCATCCGTGGCCAGCTTCGCCATTCACGAGCTCGCGATCGACCCTGACACCGGCGATGTTCTGCACATGTCGCTCACCTACAAGCGCAGCTGCTCCCTCGACCGGAGCGCGCCCGCTCAGCTCGGCTCGGTGGGGTATCTGGCGTCTCGAGGACCGCGAGCACTGCCTACCTTCGGTGAGCTCGACGGCGTCAATGGAACGGTTCTGGCCGCCGCGGTGAGTCCGGGTCGTCCCACCTTCGGCGACACCGTATCCGTCAATGGATCGCTGGAGCGGGCCACGGGTGGAGCGGTCAGCGGCAAGCATGTCTACCTGCTGCAGCGCGAGGTCGGTTCGAGCGACTGGAACAAGGTCGCCCGCACAAGGACCGGGCCAAGTGGCTACTTCTACTTCCAGCGCTTCGCGGCCCGCAACGTGAGCTACATGGTCGACTTTCGCGGCACCGACCGGCTGCTGCCCTCGGCTTCGACAGCGAGCGACCTGGTCGTCCGCCGCCAGGTCGTCGCCCAGCTGGACACCGCAACGGCAGTCCCGGGTGAGCAGGTGCAGCTGTACGGCTACATCCTGCCTCGGGAGTCGGGCGTTGGCGTCACGGCGCAGTACCTCAACCGCCAAGGAAAGTGGCGAACCCTGGCGAGCGACGTCACGAACTCAAACGGGCGCTACACCATGCCGCTCACGTTCGACGTTCGACGTTTGGTGACGCTGCGGGTGACGAGCGACGCGACGCCGTTGAGCGACCGAGGAATCAGCTGGTCGGTCGTCCTCGAGGTCGTCTGACACTGCGCCTCGACGCGACTACTTGCAGTTCGCTTCGGGTGCTAGCTCGCGAGCGGGCGCATCGACGGCGACCGGATCGCGCACGGCCCCCCACTGACCGGAGGAACTCAATGTCTGCAGCGCAATCTCTGCTCCCCGTAATTGCCAGGGTCGGCGCCGGGCAGCGTCACGATGGACGCGGTGGTGAGGGAACCGCCGCGAGCCCGTCCAGCTAGGGCTGGCGTCCGAGGAATCCCACCGTCTTGGTCAAGGCGTCAGCGTCGTCGGGAACCGCAACGGGTTCGGCGAAGTCGTTGCCGCGCATCGCAGGGTCGGCGAACGCCTGACTCACGAAGGCCCAGGTGTCATCGACCAGCTCGGCATCCCAGTAGGCGGGCGCATCGGTGGCCTGGGCGAGGTCCCAGGAGTGCACGACCATGTCCATTGCGGGCAGCTGGAGAGCCATCGCGGCCGGGAAGTCGCCGAACGGCAGATGGGCGACCTCATCAAGCTTTCCGGGTGCGCTCCAGGCCGCCACCGCCCCACCACCAATCCTCCCAATGGCCTCAGCGGCGTCGTTGCCACGAAGGTCACCCATCATCGCCTCCGGGTCGACAACTCCGTGCTCGCCGGCTTCGCGAAACATGACGAGCGCCTGAAGCATGTGGCCAATCAGGGCACCGACATCCCAGTCGGTGCACGGGGTCGGTCGGTTGTACTGATCGACCGGTATGTGGCTGACGACAGACTGCGCCTGCTGGACGCTGGCGTCGAGTCGGGTGATCGGGTCCATGTGACACCTCCTCGAGGTGGATCCTGGGAACCGATAAGTCGAACGCTAGACCCAGCCGACCGTCAGGGATAGATCGCCACGGTGACCAACTCGACACAGACCGTTACGCCCCCGAGTCACCGACGGCTGACGAACGACGCCTTCTCGGTAGCATCGGGATGGCGTTCTCCCGCGATCGAGGGATCTCGATCGCTGCCGCGCTTCTCGTCGTTGAGTGCACCTGCGGTAGACGTACCTCGGCGTGAGACGATCCACGCCATGGGGTTTCAGATGACCGGTGAACCGGCCGCCGACCACGTCCTCGACGAGTACCCGTTCGCCCTCGTCATCGGGATGATGCTCGACCAGCAGTACGGAATGGAGCACGCATTCCGCGGCGGGTGGAAGGTGCTCTCCCGGTTCGGCAGTCTGGACCCGGCAGCCATTGCCGCCGCAGACCCTGAGGCGTTCAAGGCGCTGTGCAGTGTGCCCCCGGCCATCCACCGGTTCCCTGGCTCGATGGCGGCCCGGCTGCAAGGGTTAGCCGAGTTGGTGGAGTCGAGATACGACGGCGACGTCACGCGGCTGTGGACCGAACCGGCCACCGGTGCCGCGCTGGTCGCCCGGCTGCGTGAGCTTCCCGGCTTCGGCGAGCAGAAATCGAAGATCTTCATGGCCCTTCTGGCCAAGCAACTGGGTGTCAAGCCTCGTGGGTGGAAGACCATCACCGGCGACTACGGGCTCAACGGCTACCGCTCCGTGGCGGACGTCGTCGACGCCGAGTCCCTTCAGAAGGTGCGCGACTTCAAGAAGCAGCAGAAGGCGTCCAGCAAAGCGGCGGGCTGACTCGGCGGCGCCCAATCAGCGTAGCTGTCGACGCCGAGTCTTCGTCTTCGTCGTCTACTCCGGACTGGACGCGATGATCGGCGACCGCGATGAACCTCGGCCATCGTTGGCGACGTGGATGGCATACGCCAGCAGACTGAACGCGGCTATCAGGGCAGCCAAGAGCGTCAAATTGCCGAGGTAGTTCTGCAGCAACATCGACTCCGCACGCGGCTGGGTGTCCTCGCGATAAGCCAACGGGATTGCAATGACGGCGACCAGAGCGGTGACGATGAGCGTGAACTGCACATATCGGCGTGCGCGCGGGGGAATCCAGCGAGCCAGCGCCCAGCCCACC
>JANLWJ010000525.1:0-3534 GCA_031364455.1 Actinomycetes bacterium
TCGATCTCGTCTCGGATCGGACGCACCGCTTCGACCCCGTGCCCGGCGGGGTCGGCCAATGTCCAGTCGATGTATCGCTTGCCGGGAAACACCGGGCAGGTGTCTCCGCATCCCATGGTGACCACGACGTCAGCAGCGCGCACGATCTCATCGGTCCACACCTTGGGTGCCTCCCCCGAGATATCAATGCCAATCTCGGCCATTGCCGTCACAGCTGCCGGGTTGACTTCGTTCGCCGGCTCCGACCCGCCGGACCACACGGCTGCCCGATTACCCGCGTAGTGACGGAAGAGCCCCATCGCCATCTGGGACCGGCCGGCGTTGTGCACACAGAGAAAGAGCACCGTCGGCACATCGGTGGACTGGTCTTCCGGAATCACGTTCATCGGTGGGCTCTCTGTCGTTGGGGAGCGACCTTCGAATCTCCCTGCACTCTGTCAGCAACATGTGAACACCCGCTGAACGGCTTCCGGCGTCGAGCCCAACGGTGATGGGTACGGTGAGTCCGACATCGCCACACGACGCCGTACGCTGGCCACTTCCCAAGTCGAGAAACGCAGAGGAGAACGCATGGCTGCCAAGACTGACTTCACCGACGACGAGTGGAACACCCTGCACAGGGGACTCACCGGCGCGGGCATGCTGGTCTCAATCAGCGAGCGAGGGTTCACCTCCACGTTCAAGGAGACCGGGGCCATTGCCAAGTTCCTCGCCACCCAGTCGCAAGAGGGCACCAGCCAGCTGGCCCGTGAACTGGCCGGCACTCGCGGCAGCGGATGGAAGGTGAACTCATCAGCTGGCGAGCTCAAGGATGGCGCGTTGGCCGCCCTCCGGTCCTCGGTCGAGATTTTGACCGCCAAGGACCCCGAAGACCTTGCTGACTACCGCGAGCTCGTCCTGGCCCTGGCCCAGCGGGTATCTGATGCAGCCCCAGAGGGAGAGGATGTCGAAGAGGATGCCATCGACGCCATTCGATCGGCGCTGACCTCGTAGGTAGCGGAAACGACCACGCTCCATTGAGCAGATCGTCAGCGGGCGGCCCCGTAGGCGAGTCATGATCATGCCCATGACGCCACGCGTTCCCGCCGGCTGGTACGCCGATCCCGACCGGAGCGATCAACAGCGGTACTTCGATGACAGTGGCTGGTCGCCATGGGTGTCATCGGCCCAGGGAATGACTCTCTCCCCGCTCACCGACCCGGGTACCTTGCCGCCATCTGGCGTTGAGGTGACGCGCGAGGTCCTTCGCCAAGCGCAGTCGGACGGTGTCATCGACTCCAGAACTCTCAGCGCCCTCCTGCGCTACACGCAGCGCTGGACGGCGCCAGAGTCTCCGTCACCTGCGCCGAGCCGAGCCGCACCAGCCCCCGACCGAGCCTGGCAACCGGACTCAGCAGCCTGGGACTCCCACGGGACGGCCGTCGCCGAAACAAGCAGACAGTCCGACGGCGGGAAGCAGGCAGCGTTCCCCACCCTCCTCCGTCCGCGCAGCCCAACGCAGCGCTGGTGGCAGGAGACCAGGGAGACGGTTAAGTCGGATCTGGCCGTACACGGGCTTGCCTACCTCGGGGTCTTGCTGCTCTTTGCTGGCGTTTTCGGACTCGTGGTGTGGTCGTTCTCCGACATCAACGCCGCCATGCGTCCAGTCGCAGAGCTGGCCATCCCCGTCGCGCTCTTTGCCGGGGCCGCAATGCTGAACCGCCGTGGGACGCGCGTGGTCGCCGGGGCGCTTGAGGTAGCTGGCGGGCTGCTACTCCCCATCGTTGCGGTCGCCTCATTCGTCGACGATGCGCCGGTGCCCCCCGACCCCACAGGGGTGGCGTTGCCGGTGACTCTGGGAGTGACCACCTTCACGATCGCCGTCGGCTACGCGATATGGGTCCGCCTGCATCCCACCAGCGCGCTGGCCTACCTGGTCGCTCCCGTTGCCTGGCTCGCCCTCGGGCTACTCAGCTTGTCGTGGCTTGACCCCACCCCCCAGGGCGAGGCAGTGGCACAGCCCCGGGCCGTGGAGGTCGCGGTGATGGCGATTGCCGCCGGCGTCACCCTGCTGGGCGTCCGCCTCCGCCCACTACTGCCGCTGGCCAACGCAACCCTGACCTCCGGACCTGTGGCACTCGCCGTGCTCGCGCTCCTCGCACTGCTGGCGGGGTCGAATGATGACTGGCCGACGACAGCGGGGGTCACGACAGCGGTTGGCATCGTCACCGGGCTGGAAGCGCTCGCCGGCCGACTGCCCGGTCCGACACTCAACGTTGTAACTTCGGTGACGGTGGGCCTCGGCCTCTTGGCGGCTCGGGGCGGCTTGGAGACGTCCCCCTGGGTGACCGCCTTCGGATTCGCCGCCGCAACCGGTTGGGCTGAGTATCACCGGCGCCTTGCGACCGGAGGGGAGCGACGGTCCTACGCCGTAGCGGCTGCGGCCTTCCCCGCTGGCGTCGTGGCAGGCATCGTCGTGGCCATCGGTTGGCCAAACGGCCTCATGGTCGTCGCCACCTTGCTCGTCACCTGGGCGATGTGGCTGCGCGTGCGCCAACAGGGCGACCCGTTCTGGTCACGGTGGCTCGTTGCAACGTCCGGCTTCCTGGCTTTGGTGCTGGCCTTGGTCTCGATCGTGCATGTGGTCTGGCCCGCGTCCGCTGACAGCGCGGCGCTCGACGGCGCCTGGCAGGCACCGCTAGTCGCCGTACTACTGGCAGTAGTCCTAGGAAACTCCAGCACTGCACACATTGCAGTGAAGTCCTGGGCAGTGGTAGCAGTGCTCGCTGAGGCGTGGAAGCTCGCCCTTCCTGTTCTTGACCTGTCAGACCATCTCCTGGCTCCGGGTTGGGCGCTCGCCGCGGCCGTCGCTGTCATCGTGCTGGAGTCTGCGCCCACCAGGTGGCGAGAGCGTGCGGCCGATGGGCTGCTCGGCCATCTGACCCTGGCCTCGATGACGCTCGGAGTGACGGCCTGGTTCGTGGCATCGGTGGATGAGCCCTCGAGCAGTGCGCGGCTTGCCTTCGTGACCGGTGCGGGGGCCATCGCCTGGATGTACGTGAGCGTGGTCGACGAGGGTCGCGGATCTGAGGCCGTGGCGGTCGTTCGGCGATCGCTGGTCGAGCTCTCCGAAGCCGCCACTCGTTCTGCTCCTGCCGCCGTAGCAGCTCTCGCTGCCGCGGGGGCCGTCGCTCTCACGGTCGACGCCGCTGGATGGATCACCGACGCCGCCTGGTGGTCTGTCGTTCCGGGCGCTACCGCCCTCGCCTACGTCACGTTCGCCCGCCTCGGGATCAACTCGCTCCCCCGAACCAGCCGCGTCGCCACCGAGGCGTCGTTGCTCCTTGCCGCCGTGGCGCTGGTTCTGGGAATCGGGGAGGGTGACAGCGCTTCGCACTTCGTCCCGACCCTGACCACATTCGCGCTGGTCATCGCCGTGGCCGCTGTCGTACCAGGTCAATGGCGAGACGCCCGCCCGGCGTGGCTTGGTTGGGGGGCGAGCGCCGCGATCACCGTCGTCGTCGCCGACCGGATCGGCGGGAGCGATGACAACTG
>JANLWJ010000533.1:0-3635 GCA_031364455.1 Actinomycetes bacterium
GGTGGCCGCAGCCGACGGCGACACGTCACAGCGCGTCTTGTCGTAGAACATTGCTAGCCACCTCCTCTCTCACGGGCCGGGCGCGACCACTCGATCAGTGGCCAGACATCGCGTCAGCGTCCCGGCAAGGGTACGAGACCAGTAGCAGGCTAGGCAAGTGATTTATTCCGGCGAGTCGCCCGGAGATGATCGAACGACGCCAAGAAGGGCCTCTCCATAGCGGTCGACCTTCACCTGGCCGATACCGGGGATCTGCAAGAGCGCGGTGGCGGTGGTCGGACGATCAGCAGCGATCGCCGTCAACGTTGCGTCGGTGAACACGACGAACGCCGGCACCGATGCGGCGTCCGCTGTCTGCTTGCGCCACTCACGGAGCTGTTCGAAGAGGACCAGATCGACATGTACTTCGCACTGCGAGCAGTGCCGAAGCTTTCGCTCAGCTGCGGTCGTCAACGCGCGACCGCACCCGCGGCAGGATGCCGTGCGAACCGACCGTGCCGAGCGGCCGGCAGAGCGCACCTCGTCTGGAGCAAACCGCGGGTCCAGTGTTGCCAGGAACGGTGAGGACGCCCTGGTGCGGCGATCACCGGCGGACCGGCTTCGTCCGTAGGAGAAGGCGAGGTGGGTACGGGCCCGGGTAATGCCAACGTAGAGAAGCCTTCGCTCCTCAGCCACCTGTTCGGGTGTGGTGGCGTATGTGATCGGCATCATGCCCTCGGTGAGCCCGACCAGGAAGACCGCATCCCACTCAAGACCCTTGGCCGCGTGTAGCGACGACAGAGTGACTCCGTCGCTGGCTGGCGCGTGCTGGGTGTTTGCCCGGTGCAGCAGCTCCTCGACCAGGTCGCCAAGGTTGGCTTCGGCTGCGCGCTCCTGAAGTTCGCGCCCCACCTCGACGATCGCCGCCCACGATTCCCAGCGGTCGCGCGCCTTGCTCGGACCCGGCGGCGGGGCGGGGCGATAGCCGACCGAGCCGAGCACTGCCCCTACCTGGTCGGCCAGGCCGCCGGGTGTGGTGCTGCCATCGGCGTGGGCTGCACCGCGCAACAACGCCACGGCCTCGCGTACTTCCTTGCGGTCGAAGAAGCGCTCACCGCCACGCACTGTGTAGGGAAGATTGGCTTCGGTCAGCGCCTCTTCGTACGCCGCGCTCTGGGCATTGATCCGGTAGAGGATCGCGACTTCTCGCTGCTTGACGCCGGCATCGACCAGTGCCCGGATCTGTTGCACCACTGCCGCAACTTCGGCAGGCTCGTCCGCGGCCACCAGCCACTGGGGCTCAGGGCCGGTAGCACGTTGCGCCTTGAGCACAACACGCGCAGCCGGGTCTGTCGTCGGCGACGACGCGAGCAGCCGGTTCGCAATGGCAACCACCTGCGGTGTTGACCGGTAGCTGCGTTCGAGGCGGATCACCGAAGCCGCCGGGAATCGCTGACGGAAATCGAGAAGGTAGCGAGGTGTGGCTCCGGCAAACGAATAGATCGTCTGGTTTGCATCCCCGACGACGGTCAGTTCGTCACGGTCGGCAAGCCAGAGATCGAGCAGGCGTTGCTGGATGGGGCTGACGTCCTGATATTCGTCAACGAGCAGACACCGGTACTGGTCGCGCACCGCCACCGCCATCGCCGCGTCGTCCTCAATCATCCCGGCAGTAAGCAGCAGGACATCCTCAAAATCGATAAACCCGCGATCGCGCTTGACAGTCTCGTAGCCGGCGTAGACCCTTGCGACGACCTCGGCATCGAGATCGCTGACGCCACCGCGCGCCTCAGCGCGGCTGCGAGCGGGATAGTCCTCAGGCGTGACCTGCGAAACCTTCGCCCACTCGATCTCGGCAGCGACGTCGCGGATCACCGTGCCATCGGCACGCACGCGCAGCCGTGAAGCGGCTTCGCTGATCAACGGTGCTTTCGCCGGAAGGACGTTGGGCGGCGGACCACCGACGACCGACGGCCAGAAGTACCGCAGCTGCCGAAGGGCTGCCGCGTGGAAGGTGCGTGCTTGCACTCCATCAACACCGAGAGCGCGGAGCCGGCCGCGGAGCTCTCCAGCTGCCCGCGCGGTGAAAGTGAGGGCCAGTACCTCGCGAGCGTCCACCTGTTCACTGACCACGAGAGCGGCGATCCGATGGGTCAGCGCCCGGGTCTTGCCGGTGCCGGCACCGGCAAGGACACACACCGGGCCTCTGGGCGCCGTAGCCACCGCGTGCTGCTCGGGGTCGAGGGCACCGAGGATGTCGGCGAGCGAAGCGGCGGTCATTCCGGCATCCTGGCACCTATGACTGACACGACCGACACGGCACCCGAGCGGGCTCAACTGGTCGTCTACACCGCCTCGTGGTGCGGCCCGTGTACTCGACTGAAGAACAGGCTGACCGAGCGGGGCATCGCATTCGACGAGGTCGACGTCGAAGAGAACCCCGAAGCCGCTGACTGGGTGTCCGCGGCCAACGGTGGCTCGTGGCTCGTCCCAACGGTCCGACTCCCCGACGGAACGGCGATGGTGAACCCCGCCGTTGACGCCATCGTCGAGCGCCTGCGCTCATTGGCGACGTAGCAACGCCACACCGGCGTTGCTAGCGCCAGCCATCTCCGTCATCGAGCAGATGGCCACTGAACCAACCGTTGATCAACCACCGGGAGATCGAGATCAGTCCGGGGACGGCGATCTCGCCAGAGGCCACGGACTCCGCGAGCTCCTCGCGCGAGAACCACCGCACTTCAGCGAGCTCGACGCCGTCAGGACGGGGTTCGGGAGAGCCGGCGGCCACGGCGGTGGCCGCGATCATCAGCGACGACGGAAAGGGCCACGGCTGGGTGGCCCGGAGTCGAACCTGGTCGACCAGAACTCCGGCCTCTTCGGCCACCTCACGCTGTACCGCCTGTTCGGCGGTCTCCCCCGGCTCGACGAAGCCAGCCAGCGTCGAGAACCGCCCAGCCGGCCACACCTCCTGACGCCCCAGCAGTGCGCGGTCATCGGCGTCGGTAACCAACACGATCACCGCGGGGTCGACGCGAGGAAAATGCGTCGACCCGTCCTCAGGGCAGCGCCGCTCGGCTCCAGCCGCACTGACCTCGGTCGGGCTTCCACAGCGGGGGCAGTGAGTGTGGGCCACGTGCCACTGAGTCAATGCAACCGCGTGGCATAGCCACCCCGACTCCGTCGCGCCAACGGTCTCCGCCAACTCGCGGAGGCCTTTGCGCGTTTCCACGCCCGACTCGGCCGAAACGCTGACGGCGAAGCGCGCGTGACCAGCTTCGTCGACGCCAAGTAGGTAACGCTCGCCGGGCGGAGCGCCACCAGTTGGCCACCAAAGGGGCGCGCCCGTGACGGGGTCGACCTGCACTTCGCCTGCGACAACCACGAGCGCACGAGCGTCCGAGGTGGTCCACATCTGGTCCAGTGACGATTCATGGCGGCGGTGCTCAACGGCCCGATCGTGCGCTCGGCCGGTGAAGGCCAGATCGCGCTCTGTGCTAGTCACAGTTCCCGAGCCTAAGCCGTCGAGCCGCTCCACCACTGCGTGAGCGCGGTGCGATCTGGCAAACCAGCAGGGCGCTCGACCCTCCCGGATGAGACGTAGTAAAAGGTTGCTGCCACCTGCTCGACCGGTATCTGGTGCAGTTCGGCCCACG
>JANLWJ010000553.1:0-7775 GCA_031364455.1 Actinomycetes bacterium
ATCGGAACCGGCTCAGGGCTCAGCGCCACGTACTTCGGTACCGCTGACTTCACCGACCCCCTGGTCAGTCGCATCGACCGAGTGCCCTACTTCACATGGGGGAAAGGGGCGCCGGCGCCAGGAGTTCCGAAGAACGGGTTCTCCGCGCGGTTGTCCGGAACGCTCGATGCGCAGTTCTCCGAGACCTACACGTTCTCGGTTCCGGCTCGGGGTGATGACGAGGTGCGTCTCACGGTCGACGGCGTCACGTTGCTGGACACGTTCGGCAACGAGGTAACCGGCACTCTCACCGGCCAGGCCGACCTTCAGGCCGGCGTGGCTGTTCCGATCGTGCTCGAGTTCAGCGACGGTAGTGGACCTGCTTCACTCGCCCTCACCTGGTTCAGCGCCAGCACACCGGCTTCGGCGATTCCGGGGAGCCAGTTGGGGCCCCGGTGACTCGGACCGTGCCCGTCAGCAGCACCTCGAGGTGGTTCGCGGTATGCCTGGTGCTGGCGACCGCTGGTCTGGCACTGGTGACATCAGCGGTGGAGGCGCCGACGGCATCGGCAACACCGACCGGCTCGTCCGGGGCGGCAGTCACGTTGGTGTCAGACGGCATCAGAGAGCCGGCCGCCCTGCGTACCGCACCCGATGGTCGCCTCTTCCTTCTGCAACAAGCCGGCAAAGTGCGCATCGTTGCGCGTGGGCGACTGATGAAGGCGTCGGCTCTGCAGATCGACGCCACTCAGATCGTCGAGCACAACAACTCTGCCGGGCTTCTCAGCATCGCCTTTCCACCAGACTTCACCGTGGCCGCCGTTCAGCACGTCTACCTGCTCTACACGCACGAGCCGATGACCGGCTACGCGTACCGACACAACGTCGTGAGCCGTTGGGTGATCAACGGCAACACCATCGACCCGGCGAGCGAAGAAATCCTGGTCCACCTCGATCCGCTCACCGACGCGGCGGGAGTGTTTGCCACCAGCCACTACGGCGGCGACATGGAGTTCGGCGCCGACGGCAAGCTCTACGTCAGCACCGGCGACCTCTACCAAGCGGAGAACGGACAGAGCCTCTCGACGCTGCACGGCAAGATCCTTCGGTACAACGCCGACGGCACGATCCCGGCCGGTAACCCCTACGTCGGGCAGCTCTCCGGGCGGCTTCAGGCGATCTGGTCGGTCGGGGTGCGAAACCCGTTCAAGCTCACTCTTGATGCGCGGAGCGGCCGGATCTTGATCGGCGACGTGGGAAGCACGAAGTTCGAGGAAGTCAATATGCTTCCGCCAGCTAGCCCCGGCCTCAACTTCGGCTGGGCCGACGTTGAGGGCTACACCGCAGATCCGGCATACGTCAGTCCAACCTTGGCGTATCCGCATGCGAGCACCACCGGTGCGCTCTCGGGCTGTGCGGTGATGGGCGGCGACATGTACCGACCGCGCACGTCGCTCTTCCCGGCGTTGCAGGGACAGTACCTCTTCGCCGACTTCTGTCAGGGGTGGGTGCGCTCACTCGATATCCGCACCGGCGCCGTTGGCGAACTCGTGGCCTCCGGCTTCCACGCTCCCGTTGACATCGCAGTGACCCGGGGCGGCACGATCTGGGTCGCCGAGCGACAACTCGCCGATGGCACACCCGGCGGACTCTTCCGTATCGACCCCTTAGCCACCGGTGGTGCGCCGGTGATCACGGGGGAGCCGCAGGACGCCACCGTCGCCTCCGGTGCCCAGGCCGGCTTCACGGTCTACGCCTCCGGCGACGCGCCCCTGTCGTACCAGTGGTACCGGAACGGCACGGCGGTCTCCGGTGCGACGTCGAGCACTTTCACCCTGCCCACCGTCTCGTCGACCGACTCCGGCGCGCTCTTCCAGGTGCGGGTGAGCAACGGGTTGGGCACCGTGTGGTCTCGATCTGCGACGCTCACGGTGGCCGCCAACCAGGTCCCGACGGCGACCATCACCTCGCCGGCCGCAGGTTCGCTCTTCTCCGCAGGTGAGGTGCTGCGTCTGGCCGGTTCTGGCAGCGACCCCGAGGACGGAGCCCTGCCACCATCGGCCTTCACCTGGGAAGTCGACCTGCACCACAACACCCATGTGCATGAAGTGGCGGGGCCGGTCAGTGGGGTCACTTCTCTCGACGTCCCTCTGAGCCGCACGATCGAGACCGAGACCGACATCTTCTACCGGGTGCGTCTGACCGTTCGTGACAGTCGCGGTGCGACCTCGGTGGTGACGCGGGACATCATGCCGCGTCTCACGTCGTTCTCGATCAGCACCGTGCCGGTCGGGCTGTCACTGCGTGTCGATGGCATCGCTGCATCAACTCCGGCGACGATCGCCTCGGTGGTAGGAACAACACGCAGCGTCGGAGCCGCTCCGGTATCGCGGAGCGGAGTCGATTGGGCCTTCGACTCCTGGGCCGGAGGCTCCACCGCGGCGACGCGGACCTTCGATGCTCCGGTGGCGGCAACCAGCTTCACCGGTTACTTCCGCCCGGCATCGGGAAGCATCGGAACGGGAAGTGGGCTGCGCGCGACCTACTACCGAAACACCGCGTTGACCGACCCAGTTCTGACGCGTGTCGACCGCGTCCCCTACTTCTCGTGGCCGGCCGAGCCGGTCGCCGGCGTACCGAAGGACGACTGGGGTGCGCGCTGGGATGGCGATCTGCAGGCCCAGTTCTCCGGCACCAATCGCTTCTGGGCCGAGGTGAACCAGGACGAGACCCTCACGGTGAAGGTGGGTTCGACGACGGTGATCGATGCCGCCAGTACCAACGGGTTGGTGACCGGCACTGTCTCGATGACCCAGGGCCAGCGCTACCCGATCCAGATCGCCTTCACCGATGGCAATGGTTCGGCCTCGCTTCATCTGACCTACGGTCTCGACGACGCCCGTCGCAGCGTGCTGGCCGGAAGCCAGCTCTACCCAGCGCCTTGAGCGGTCTACTCACTCAGCCGCGGGTCTGAGTGCGTTCGGGGCGCAGCCGGAGGCCGCGCGGGGTGAGCAGGAGACCGGCGGCCATCAGGGTATTGCACCATGATGATGGGTAAACCTCAGCGCCGTCTACCTTCGTCAGGTGCAGCGCGGGTCGGCGAGCCGAGCGCACCTCGGTCACCAAAGCGGACAGGGCTGCCGTGGCGCGGGCACTGTCGGGAGGGCACCACGTGAGCATTGAGCGACCGCCGCGCTCTACGAAGAGCGCCAGCCCCTGGTCGTCGATGACAACGGTGGCTCCCGCCTTGCGCCCCGGCAGATGCGAAGCCGGCGACGACGGCCACGCCAGTGCTGCGCCATAGACGTTGGCTGGGTCGGTCGCGGCCAGTGCGTACACGCGGTCAGCTCTGTCATCGAGGGTTCGCAGCTGATCGACGGCAGCACTGCCGGAGAACTGCGCAGCACCCAGCCCCTCGACGAAGTAGCCGCGCTGCACCCGACCGGCATCCTCCATCGCTGCCAGCACCCGGTAGACCGCGGCAAAACCGCCAGGCACACCCTCGGCTGCGACTGAACCGCGGGTGACCACCCCATGACGCCCGAGCAGCGTCTCTGCTGTGGCATGTGCACGAAGGGTCGGCTCCGCCGCTGGCTCGTTGACGCGGAACCAGCGTCCTGGAACGGCGTCGGCTGTGGCGGAGCGTCTGGGGCGTCGTGAAGGGCGCTGTCCGGTCGGATGTGACCTCGGTCGGAGAGCGCGGCGGCCAACATGTTGCTTGGCACCCTGCTTGGCGCCCTGCTGTGCACGGAGTGCAGCGAGTGCGTCGTTGCTGAGCATCCCCGCCCAGACGAGGTCCCAAAGGGCCGCATCGACTACGTCAGCGCTGTATCGGGGAAGTGCGGCGTGCACTCCGCGGGTGAGCAACGCGACGCCGTCTCCGAAAAGGTTGAGCAGGGCAGTCTGCGCGTCAGTGGGAGCGTCGATCGGGGTTGGCGCCGGCAGCAGTGTTGCGATCTGTTCGGTCGGGACGAAGCCGACCCATCCGTCGTTCTTCGGCAACGCGCCAGCACCGAACCACACCACGTCACCGGAGCCGGTGAGCTCGTCGAGCCAGGTCGGCTGGTAGCCGCGGACCCTGGCGGGAAGGATGGCCCGCTCCCACTCCGAGGCTGGAGCGGTGACGCCAGCGAGCTGCTCGATGACGCGGTAGAGATCGTCGACTCCTGCTCCAACGCCCTGCGCTCCAACGCCCTGCAGCCCAACGCCCTGCAGCCCAACGCCCTGCCAGCTGGGCAAGAACGTGGCGAGCCGGTCGGCTGCGACTGGCTCGACGGCGCGCTGGGCAATGGCAAGGCTCGCCCGCCTGATCTGCCGGAGCACGTCGGCGTCACACCACTCCGGGCCACTGCCCCCCGGGCGGAAGGCGCCGGCGACGACCCGCCCAGAGGTGGCGAGTCGGTCCAGGGTTGCGGCCACGACCGCAGGGCCGAGCCCCAGAGCGGCAGCTGAGTCAGCCGTCGTGAACGGCCCATGCGTGCGCGCGTAGCGTGAGACGAGGTCGCCTACCGGGTCGATGGCTGACTCGGCGAAAGCGCCAGAGACGCCAGGGGGCAACGGGATGCCGAGCGCGTCGCGGAGCCTGGCCAGATCTTCGACGGCGATCCACCGTTTACCTGCCGGTAGTCGCAGCGAGACAGCGCGCCGACTCGAGACGAGATCTGCGGCCCAGACAAGGTCACCGCCGCGGGCGCCGATGTCGTCATCGCCTAGAGGGCCGAGAACGCGCAGTGCATCGGCAAGAGCTTCAGCATCGCGCAGGCGTCGCTCGTCCGTCAGCCAACCCACCCGTCTCTCGACAAGCGCAATCGCTTCGGGGTCGAGCAGCTCGCGCAGCTCGGCCTGCCCGAGCAGCTCGGCGAGGAGGGTTGCGTCAACCGACAACGCGGCTGCCCGGCGTTCGGCGAGCGGTGCGTCACCCTCGTAGAGAAACGCGCCAACGTACGAGAAGAGCAGCGAGCGAGCAAAGGGAGACGGTCGCTCCGTCTGCACCTCAACCACGCGCATCTTCCCGCTGGCGAGGTCGGTGAGCAGCTCGCGGAGCCCTGGCACGTCGAAGACGTCCTGCAGACACTCGCGCATGGTCTCCAGCACCAGCGGGAACGTCGGGTGCCCCGAAGCCACCCCGAGCAGCTGGGCCGCCCTCTGGCGCTGCTGCCAGAGCGGCGTCCGGCGGTCAGGACGACGCCGGGGGAGCAGAAGCGCGCGCGCCGAGCACTCCCGGAAGCGGGCGGCGAAGAGGGCCGAACCCCACACCGCGTCGGTCACCTGGCGCTCGGCGTCGTCCGGGTCGATCAGGAGGTGCTCGATGACGTCGGGGGCGCTTCCGTCGATGTCGTCGCCGAGGTCGGGCAGGCGCAGCACGATGCCGTCATCAGAGGGCATCACCTGGACATCGATGTCGAGCTCGTCGCGAAGTCGGGCGGCCAGGGCGAGCGCCCACGGGGTGTTCACGCGCCCCCCTGCCAGTGAGTGCACCACCAGTCGCCAGTCACCGATCTCGTCACGGAAGCGTTCGACGACGATCGTCCGGTCGTCGGGCACCACACCGCAGACCTGATGCTGCTCGTCGAGGTAGGCGAGTGCGTTGGTGGCGGCGTTGGTGTCGAGTCCGAGAGCGGTCAAGTTGGCGTCAGCTTCTTCGGGGGTGCTACCACGCAGCGCTCGGATCGTGGCGCCGATCGCCTGACCGAACTCACGCGGCCGGCCAACGGTGTCGCCGTGCCAGAAGGGGAGCTTGCCGGCGCGGCCAGGGGCTGGTGTCACCAAGACCTGGTCGTGGGTGATGTCGACGATCTGCCACGAGGTGGAGCCGAGGGCAAAGATGTCACCGATGCGTGACTCGTACACCATCTCTTCGTCAAGCTCGCCGACGCGACGGCCTGGCCCGCCGCCGCCGGCCAGGAAGACGCCGTAAAGGCCGCGGTCGGGAATCGTGCCGCCGTTGATCACGGCGATCCGGTGTGCGCCAGGTCTTGCGGTGAGCAGGTCGCTCTCGCGGTCCCACACCAGACGTGGCTTGAGCTCAGCAAAGGCGTCAGAGGGATACCGGCCGGCGAGCATGTCGAGGACGGCGTGCAGGGCTGAGTCAGGGAGTGCCCGGAACGGGTCGGCCCGACGGACCACACTGGCGAGGTCGGCGACGGTCCAGTCGTCCATCGCGACCATCGCCACCACCTGTTGGGCGAGGACGTCGAGTGGGTTTCGCGGGACGCTCAGCGCCTCGATCTGGCCACGTCGCATCCGGTCGACGGCGACGGCGCTGGGCAGCAGGTCGCCGCGATGCTTGGGAAAGAGCACCCCGCGCGAGATGCCACCGACCTGGTGGCCGGCCCGGCCGATCCGTTGCAGGCCGCTGGCCACCGACGGTGGGGACTCGACCTGCACCACGAGGTCGACAGCCCCCATGTCGATTCCCAGCTCGAGGCTGCTGGTGGCGACGACAGCCGGGAGTGATCCCTGCTTCAGCTGTTCCTCGATGTCGGCGCGCTGCTCGCGGGAGACCGAACCGTGGTGGGCGCGGGCGATCTCGTGGGTGTAACCAGGAAGCGGGAGGGTGGAGCCGGCCTGCGCCATCACCTCTGCTGACGCATGGTCGGCAGCGACGGCGTCGACCCCGGTGGCGCGACGAGTCGCTTCCTCGTTCAGCCGGGCGGCCAACCGCTCGGTGAGCCGGCGGGAGTTGGCGAAGACGATCGTCGACCTGTGGCTGGTGACGAGGTCGACGATGCGCGACTCGACACGTGGCCACAGTGAAGGCGCCGTTGGCGCGATCTCTCCGTCGTCGTTGAAGCTGACGTCGTCGCCGAGCGCGTTGAGGTCCTCCACCGGTACGACGACAGACAGATCGAGCTCTTTGCTGCTCGGGGGCTGGACCACCGTCACCGGGTGAGGGCCGCCGAGGAATGCGGCGACCGTCACGGTTGGCCGGACCGTCGCGGAGAGCCCGATGCGCTGGGCTGGTGATGGCAGGAGGGCATCGAGCCGCTCGAGCGAGAGAGCCAGGTGCGCGCCCCGCTTGGTGCCTGCCACCGCGTGCACCTCGTCGACGATGACGGTGGTGACCGTCTGCAGCGTCTCGCGCGCCTTTGAGGTAAGCATTAGGTAGAGCGACTCGGGGGTCGTGATGAGCAGTGTGCTCGGGCGTCGAAGCTGCCGCTGTCGCTCGGACGCCGGGGTGTCTCCGGTGCGGATCGCCACGGAGATGTCGGGGGGAGTGAGTCCTTCGAGCTCGTAGGCATTGCCAATTCCGGCCAGCGGTGCGCGCAAGTTGCGCTCAATGTCGACGGCAAGTGCCTTGAGCGGAGAGATGTAGACGATCGTCGTGCCGACATCGCTTCGACCGGTGCTCGCGCACTGGTCGAGCGCCCATAGAAAGGCAGCGAGCGTCTTGCCCGAACCCGTTGGAGCGACGACGAGGGTGCTCTGTCCTGCGCTGATCGCCCGCCATGCGGCGTCCTGCGCTGGGGTTGGCTCCTCGAAGACAGTCTCGAACCAGCGCCGCGTCTGCGGGGAGAAGGCGGCCAGGGCTGTGGGCACCTCCCCATCTTGGTCGGTGTAGCTGAGAGCCACCACCGGCGTGGGCGCTTGTCAGGCTTGCCGTGAGACGGATGAATAGAGACATGGCACTCCACACCCTTCGCGGTTCCCGCACGACCCGTTCCGGCGCGACCAGCTCTCGGCCGACCGGCTCCCGGACGCCGCTGCGGCGCACCGCGTCCATGGCCGTTCTGGCTGCCGTAGGAATGCTTGCGCTCTCGGGCTGTTTCAAGCTTGACATGTCGCTGGAGCTGTCG
>JANLWJ010000554.1:0-4131 GCA_031364455.1 Actinomycetes bacterium
GCTGGCTTCGGCGCTTCGCAAGCTCGAGCAAGGGACACAGGCGGCACCACTGCGTCCGGAACCAGAGCTGGAGACAGCGAGCGCTCTCATGATCACCAACCCGTTCCGGGTCAGCGGCATGACCAAGCTCTTCTCAACGCACCCCGCGACCGCCGACCGCGTCGCGCGGCTGGAGGAGATGGCCGGCTACCGATGATTGACTAACTGATCAGTCAGTCAGTAGCATCGGAAGACTGATCAGTGGAGGTCTTCATGGCTCAGCGGTATGACGCCGTCGTCATCGGTGGGGGACACAACGGGCTCGTTGCGGCCGCCTACCTCGCGAAGTACGGCAAACGTGTCGTGGTGCTTGAGAAGCGGCACAAGACCGGTGGGGCTGCCGACACCAGCCAGCCGTGGCCGGAGGCTCCGGAGTTCAAGGTGACGACGTTGTCGTACACCATGAGCCTGATGCCGGAGTACATCCTCAGGGACCTCCAGCTGGCCAAGTACGGATACAAGATCAACCCGCTCGGGCTCGGCTACCTGCCGACGCCAGATGGACGTTCGCTGATCAGCGACGGTCCCCGCCAGTACGACTCGTTCGCGCAGTTCTCCAAGAAGGACGCCGACGCCTACGGTCCGTACTTCGAGTGGATCGGCCGCATTGCCGGCATCTTGCATCCGTTGCTCGACAAGACCCCGCCACACGTCGGCTCCAAGAAGATCGGCGACATCAAGGATCTCGGTCAGCTCGCCTGGACGCTCCGCAAGCAGATCGACGAACGCACTGTTGCCGATATCACCAGGCTCTTCACCATGAGCGCTGCCGACCTGCTCGACCGCTGGTTCGAGAACCCCGTGGTGCTCGGGTCACTCGCGGTGAACGGAATCATCGGTACTTGGGCCGGCCCGATGAGCCCTGGCACCGCCTACGTTCTGATGCACCACTCGGTAGGCGAGGAAGCCGAGGGCAAGGTGTCGTCATGGGGGATGCCTGAGGGCGGTATGGGCGCGGTGGCGGACGCCTGCCGGATGGCTGCTGAGTCGTTCGGTGTCGAGATCCGGGTGAACTCCCCGGTCAGTCAGGTCACCATCAAGGACGGTCGTGCCACCGGTGTTGTGCTGGATGACGGCGAGGAGATCTCGGCCGACCTCGTGGTGACGACGTGCCACCCACAGATCACCTTCTTGGACCAGATCGAACGCCACCAACTGCCGGACGACTTCGTGCACGACATCGAGAAGTGGCGATCGCGCTCGGGAACGGTGAAGATCAACCTCGCCCTCGACCGCCTTCCGGAGTTCACCGCCGACCCTGGCTTCGACAAGGACATCCATGGTGGCGCCATCTTCATGATGGACGACCTCGAGTATCTCGAGACCGCGTTCCAGGAAGCCAGAGCCGGCAAGCCCGCAACACTGCCGTTCTCCGACACCGAGATCCCGACGGTGTTCGACCGAACCCTTGCCCCGGAGGGTAAGCACATCATGTCGATGTTCACCCAGTGGGTCCCCGAGTCATGGAGCAAGGAGCCCCATGACGGCGAGCTCAAGGCGTACGCCAACCGTCTCTACGACCGCTTTGACGCCGTCGCCCCCGGCTTCAAGGACTCGATCCTGCACGAGCAGATCATCGGTCCGCACGAGATGGAGCGCGACTTCGGCCTGATCGGCGGCAACATCTTCCACGGCGAGCTCACCGTCGACCAGTTGTTCCACATGCGCCCAGCCGTCGGCTACGCGGACTACCGGACACCGATCAAGGGTCTCTACCAAGGTTCCAGCGCCACCCACGCCGGTGGTGGCGTCACCGGGATGCCCGGCCACCACGTCGTCCGCGAGATCAGGCGCGACAAAGCCTGAGGTGTGCGCAGGTGAGCATGTCCCGAGTCTCGTGGAACTTGGGTGACGATCCTGGGTGAACCAGTTATTGCCCGTCCAGGGCTCGTCTGAACTTGGTTATGTTGCGAGATGGGCGCATTCGGAGTGCTTCCTTCACGAGTCGACGAAGGCGAATCTCGCCAGTACCTTCCAGGTTTGCCTGCCGCGTCTGCATGGCGACAACATCGGGCAGCGGGATCTGAAGCTCGAAGACCTCCTCCACGGTCACTACGCGTTAGGACATGGGAATCGCCGCGGCTAGACAGTTCAGCAGCGTCGTCTTCCCCGCTTGCGTGCCGCCGGGCGCGAACACCAACCGCCACCGCATAACCGAACGACACTGTGCCACCCTTTTCACATGACTCAGGTGGATGAGCAGTGGCTGAGGGTTGAGATTGAGCGTCTCGCCAGCCTCATCGACGCGCCGAAGGTCTACCTCGTAAGTTTCGATCCACACATCGATATGGGCGCCCCCTACATCCAGGTCGGTCCTGGTGAGGAACTGCATTGGATCGTTAAGGAGCGAGGAGCCACGTTTGAGGACCGAGTCACACGAGATCCGGATGAACTCTTGTTCTGGTCCTTCCGGGCAACGACGTTCTCGATGGCCGCGGACTGGGAAGTTCGACACCGTGTGCTAGAGCAAGACTCCCGGATCGGCCTGTTCGCAAAGCAAGAGGAACTCTTGAGTCGGCTGAGCATGGGCTGGGTTGGTCGCTGGCGCTCCGACCTACTGCGCCAGGTACGGGACGCGGTTAACCTCCTCCCTGCCCCGGATGGCCCGACGCCACCCGTCCTACCCGGAGGATCCTGAAGCAGACCACGGGACCAACATCGCTAGAGCGCCCCCGGTTGAGTGCAGACGGCAGACACTCCGAGGAGTCGGCCGCCGCCATTCTCAGGACGATGGGGGCGCGCGCCCCGGCATGCCGATGAGCGGCCGCCTTTGTACGGCAAACTGGGGCCGTGATGAAACGCTTGGAGTTACGTCGCCTGATGAAAGGTCGACCCAACTTCCACATGCACTTTTCGAAGAGTGCGGTCGCCGCGAGTCTTTGGGATTACGGCGAGGACGACCTCGCCGACCGGGCGCTAGCGATGAGCGATGCCGACCTGCTCAGCGTTCAAGGCATCGCCGCAAACTACGAGAACCCTGCATACCAGCTTCCCATCCTGGGCCAGCGGATCACACACAACCACGTCACCGCCTTGGCGGCCATCACCTACTTCGAGCAGGACATCCGTCCCCTGACACAGACACGTCGTCGAGTCGAGCGCACTCGTCCCGCGAGATTCACTCCGCTTCCGCCCGACCCCGGTACCGGGCTCTAAGCCCGCCTGAGCGCACGCTTCTGAAACGCAGTCGCATGCCGAGTTGCGGGAGGCTCTGCGCCCGACCCTCCCGATGAGCCCGCTCGTGCGCTAAGCAGCGAACCAATGTTGCTGGAGCGCCCCAGTTGCGTCCCACCGGCGACGACGCCCAACGAGGGTTGACCGTCGGCTCAGGCCACCTCCGGGGGCCACGGGAACGGAGTTGCATCACTGGGCAGGACGTATTCTCAGGCAGCCTCGGGTGGGATGTTCGGATTGAACCGGAAACGGTTCATGGGATCGAGGCGCCGCTTGAGCTGCTGAAGTCGAGCCCACGAGTCCGGTGAGTAGGCGGCGGCAACGCGCGCCGCCGTCTGGTCCAGCTCTGCATAGTTGAGGTAACCGCCGCCTCGGATGGAGAGCGGCGAAACCCGGTCGGCGAAGCGGCGCGCCCAGGCTATCTCGGCCTCGTCGCCGGCCGGGTCCTCCCAGATCGCGAGGCCCGTCGCATTCGCGACGGCGCTCCGACCTCCGAACGCGGCGTGCGCCTCGGGAATGCGATGAGCCTTGCCGTGGATGAGCTCGACGAGCGCGAACGACTCATCCGTCGCCTCCGATGCGGACGAGATCAAGGCGTCGGCGAGCGATTCGTCCAGCCGCCCGATGAGATGGCCCTTCCAGTACTGCCGGAGCCCGAACGGGATCGGCTGGTACAGGGATTGCTGCTGGAGCCAGTTCATCGGCTTGAGATCGGTCTCGTAGCAGGCCGGATGCGTCGTGAGCGCGCGGACCGCAGCCATGCCACCCTCCGGGTGGCCGCGCCAGCCGACGTTCACCGAGATGGCCGGCGAGCCGTCCTCGTCGCGCCACGCGACCATCGCCAGGACGAGCTCGTCAGGCGCCGAGGCCTCGACCTCGAACGTCCGGAGGATGGCGTCACGGAGGGCGCTGCCGCGG
>JANLWJ010000001.1:0-6001 GCA_031364455.1 Actinomycetes bacterium
TCATCGCCCGGGCCGGCGGCGGCGACCGGCGATAGACCGGCGATCAGCTCGCCGACCCGGCGGACACCGGAAGGCGCCTCAGCACCATCGGCCGTTTCGCCACGTGGTCGCGTCAGCGCTTCCTGCACGAGCGCATCTAGCTTCTCGACATCGAGGGTGGAGATGACGATTCCGGCGTCGGTAATGCGCTGCACAAAGCGCACCTGGTGTTCGTCGACGTGCTCGTGGTGCGAAGGGTCTCGGGGAACGCAGATGGGTACGAGTCCGCTGCGCCGGACATCGGTGACTGTCGCTGGCCCCCCGTGACAGACGACCGCATCAGCGCGCGCGATCTCGGTCTGCAGCTGGGCGTGATCGAGCAGCCGAGAGCGCTCGCCATTGACCGGAGGACGCGCTTGTCCGTACTGGATGAACACCTCGTGCTCGGGGTGGCGGCCGGCAAAGCCATCTGCCCAGTTGACCAGGCGTTGGAAGGGGTGGAAGTCGGTGCCGACCGTCACCAGGATGCGGCTCACAGCAGAGGTCCCACGAGAACTGAGCCAGGGTAGAGGCGCTGCTGTTCCTCCCACTGCACACAGAAGAGCGTGCTCAGCGGTCGACAGAGCCGACCGGTCACGGTACGGCTGTCGATCCGGTCGTAGACCTCGACGTAGACCGTTGGGATCCCCTTTGCGCGGGCGATGAGAAAGAAGGGGTACGCAACGGCAGCCCCCGTTGAGACGATGACATCTGGTTGCTGCTCGGCGATCACCCTCTTGGCAAGGGACGCGTTGCGCATCAAGTTCGGCACATTTCGCGTAGTGGGGTGATGGGCCCACGTGACGTCTTCAGCAACAAGCTGAGAGACCGCGTCCGCGGTGTCGAACGTCACCCAGTGGCGCTGCTCCCGCTGCCAAAGCGGGGCAAGGGCCAAGAGCTGGGCGAGGTGACCTCCGCTGGAGCCGACAAGGAGGACCTGACCGGAAAGGTCGGCAAGTTGGTCCACGCCGTCTCCCCCGTTCGTCGTTGTTTCCCCGTCTGTGCCGCCCATTGTTCCGTGCCACCGGACGTCGCATGCGGGCATGGCCAAAGACCCGACAAATGGGTGACGCCAATCGGGTGAATCTGGTTGGTGGCCTCAGCGACGACGCCGGAGGGCCGCGGAGAGCTCGGCCAGGTGGAGCTGGCGTCGAAAGAGGCGAGCAAAGGCGGTGTAGGTCAGGGCGCAGAGCCCGATGGCCAGTGCCAGAGCAACCCAGGTCTGGCCCATCGCAAGCGCAACGGCGCCCGCGGGAAGTGCTACTGCCACCAGGTTCGCGAGCACTGCAAATCCGGTTCCTGGCTCGAAGGGGTGGAGGCCGTCCGACCGGGCGAGCTGGATCACCGAGAGCGCGTTGATCACCACGATGCTGGCGCCCCATGCGATGGCTGCGCCGAACGCGCCCCACGTCGGGACGAGGGCCATGATGAGCACCACCTGGGTGGCCAACGCGCCGAGCGAGTTGCCGAGCGTGGCACCCGTCCGGCCCGTCATGCTCAAGATCACGTCGACCATGCCGGAGCCGTTGCCAATGAACGCCGCAATGCAGAGCGTGACAGTGACGGGCCAGGCCGAGACGTATGCCGGTCCGAAGATGCTCAGAAGGAGCGGACTAAAGATGGCAACTCCGATGTAGAGAGGGCCATTGAGCAAGATGATCCACGTCGTCGTCGAGCGGTAGAGGGCCGCGATGGACGCCTTGCGATCGGTGGCCGAGAGGCTTGCCACCTGAGGTTGGGCCGCAAGCGCCAGAGCCGAGTTGGTCAGCTGCCCGACGACGAGAAACCGGGTGGCGATGGCGTAGATCGCCGCTTCGGCAGGGCCACGAAGCGCGGAGACCAAGATGATGTCGAAGCGTTGCCTAGCCTGTTGCACCACGCTGGTGATCGCTCGTGGCCAGGTGAATCGCCAGAAGTCGCCGCGAAGCTTTGGATCGACCGCCGAGCGGACGCTGGGGGTACCACGTGCCAGCCAGAACCCGGCGATCACCGCAAGAGCGAAGAAGGGAAGCGCCCACGCTGCAGTGACTGCCAGGATGCTTCCCATGGCAGCGGCGCCAACAGTGAGCAGAAGCTGTGCCGCGGGCCGCGCGATGCGATCAAGAGCGGCTGTCGGAGTCATCGTCCCTAGCCCGCGGGTAGCCCCAAGGAGTGCGTCGAAGACCACGATTGCGGGCAGGGCAAGTGCCAGGACGCGCAGTAGCTGGGTTCCGGTCTCGCTACCGTCCAACAACACATCGGACGCAATGGGCGCCCCGGCAAAGAGCGCAACCGCTCCCAGCAACGAGAGCGCCAAGATCGGCCGTAGCGCGATGCGGAGCAACGCCCTCAGCTCGCTCCCGCGGCCCATCTCACGAAGCCGGGCCACCCAGTAGACCAGGCCGATCGAGGTTCCGAGGCGCGTGATCGTGGCGACCAGCAGGACGACCGATGTTGCGGCGAAGTACAGGCCGGTGTCCTCTTCGGAGAACGACCGTGCCACCACAACCGAGAGTGCGATTCCCAGACCGGCAGCCACTGCGGCGGCAACAACGTTCTGTGAGCCGCCACGGCCGATGCGGTGCAGGTGGGTCGGTGGTTGCTGCTCGCTCATCGCCGCCACGACGGCGTCCGACCCCACCACTGCGCCAGACGCTCGTCGAACGGCGCATAGTGCGCATCCAGCTGCGTCCGAAGGTCGCCGCTCATCGGGGCGCGCGACCGGGCGTTGTGGCGCTCGAAGACGACCTCTTGATCGGCAAGGCCTAAGAACGCGGTCACTTCTGGCCAGTCACGCTCAGGGGTCGACCAGAAGTCGGCGCTGTCGAGTACGAGCATCTGCTCGCGTCCGACGGCTCGCTCCATGCGCAGCAGCTGGTCGACGTACTCGCCGCGCTGCACGTAGGCCTGATGCTGGTGGGTCAGACTCCGGGTGACCCGTCCGCTGATGAGACTTTCCTCCGCACCGTCGAGCCGCTCTGACTCGAGCGCAAGGGCGAGCTCGAACGGCTCTGTCTCAAAGCCGCGGGCCAGTTCGTGAGCGTGGGCCGAGTAGGCGCGTTCGACGGGGTCACGCAGGAGTGCGATGACGCGCACGCCTGGCAGCGCCCTGGCGATTCGCCCCGCGGTGAGGGGGTGCCACAAGTAGTAGGGACTGGACTCGCCGACAACGGCTCGGCCGTCACCGCTGTGCTGCAGATTCTCTATCGCACCGCGCATCGGGAAGTGTGCCCGGTACCAGTCGAGTGGTTGGTCCGCGTGGAGGTCGAAGTAGTGCACCCCTTTGCGGAGCGTCGGGCCGAGAAACGCTCGGTGCTGAGCCAGCGCCTTGAAGAGCGTCGTAGTTCCACACCGCTGGCCACCAACGATCAGCATGTCGGGCAGGACGCGGCGCGACGCAGTTCGGTGACCGATCTGGTCGGCTGCGACGAGAGCGGCTTTTCGGCCAGCGCCTTTGACGGTGCCGCTCACAACTCACTCACTCCTCGCCCCGAGTGGCGGGACTCGCGGCTCATGAGCTTCGTTGACAGGTAGGGGAGCAGCCACTCCTCCACCGATCCGAGCCTTGCCCCGGCCTCAGACTGGTTGTCGTCGAGGTAGCGCCCGGCAAGCTCGAGGAGGTAGCCGGCGGTGGTGACATCGGTTGCTTCGCGGCCGAACACGTCGAACGGTCGAAGGAGTCGTTCGGCGTTGTCGAACAGGTCGCCCGGAAGCGACGTGAGGTCGTGAACCGATGAGGCGCGCGACATGAGGAAGAGGTGCAATGCGTCGTATCCGACGGGAACACCGGTGGCGAACCGTTCCCAGTCCCACACCGAGCATCCCGATGACGAGACGGCCATGTTGGTACGACGCCAGTCACCGTGCCACGAGCCCCAGGCGACCGGTGTCTCTTTCACCCGCTCGACCCAGCTCTGCGCAAGCCCGGCGAAGGCGACCACTTCGTGCTCGGTCTGACTCGCGGCACCTCGCTGCCGCCACTGTTCGGCGAAGGCATCGAGCGCTGCAGCGGCGTTAACAGATCCCCGACCGATGGATGCCACGTCTACCTGCGCGGCCACCACTGCTGCAACGTCTTGCCGGCTGGGTCGGACGGTGGGGACCGGAGACTGGATGACGTAGGGGTGGGATCGGTGGTTACCGATTCCTAGGAGTCGCGGAACACGAGCTGCGGTGAGGTCGGCGACCGCTTCAAGCGCAGCGGCCTCGGTGCGCACGAGTCGATCGGTCAGTGGGTCAACACCCCACTTTACGAAGGCCACCAGCTCACCATGCGTTGTCGCCAAGACCAGGACCGGCTTGCGGTTGGCACGCGGCGGGCCCAGGTGAACTCCGTAGACGTACTCGCTGTCGGGGAGGTGCCCCATGGCAACGGCCACGAGGTCGGGGTCGGGCAGCCGCGTCCCCCGTGCGCCGGTCGCAAGCGCGGCACGGACGGCCAGGGTCCGAGCCCGAGCACTGATCGACGACTTGTCGCGCAGCGCGTTCAAGATGACGCCAGCGGCGCGGTGTGGGCGAGTCGGCACGACCAGCCGCGGGTGTTCGATCGATGGGAGCAGGAGAAACGAGCGTTCCGATGCGGCCCGATCGTGTCGACTTCTCAGGTCGTCGGTGTTCCAGAGATCACCGAGGGCGTTGGTGTCGATGAAGGTCACGATGTGCCCCACTCAGGAGCGAGGCGGCGAAAGCCGGAGTCGCCAAGGCGCGGAGCCACCGGGTCTGGGTGGCCTTCGGCTCGATCGCGGTCGTTGCGCCACAGCAACGCGACTGAGATCATCAGCAGCGAAAGCGTCGAGCTGATCCCGACGTAGACAAAGATATAGAACAGTTGGACGAGCACGATCGTGTGCGCGGCTATCCCGATGGGTGTGATGTCACGGCGGTACCGCCACAGGATTCCGACGAAGAAGGCCATGAATGCCAGGAGCCCGACCACGCCTTGCGAGTAGAGGACGTTCCACGCGTGGCCTGTGCTTCCGATCGTGCGGTTACCGCAGCGCGGGCACTCGGGGGTTGCACCGATAGCGATCGACTCGTCGCTGCCGACGGTCTCGCGAGTGCTTCCGTAGCCGATCAACGGTGAGTTGAGCCCGCCAGCGATCGATGCCTGCGCCAGTGAGCTGCGTACCTGGTTGCTGTTCCCGGCGTCCGCGCGGCTTGTCACCACCGAGCCGAGTGGGGTGACGGCGAGCACCAAGATGCCAACGGCCGCCGCTGCCATGAGCGCGCCGATCAGCCATGGACGGCCGGCGATGGCGAGGCGAACCACTGCGTAGCAGGCGGCAAGCGCCAACCCGAGCCACAGCCCCCGGTTGAGCGAGTAGACGATGGGTACGACAGCAACGCAGAGCGCTGCCAAACCCCAGAGCCGACGCTTGGCGGTCCCGTAGACGATCCAACCCACGATGAACCAGATGATGAGGATCGACAGGTTGTTGCCCCATGCGTTGGTGAACTCGAAAGGGGCGTTCGGGCGTGGGTCGCCGGTACCAATCACATCCTGGATCTGGGCGACCTGGGGGTGAACCATCGTCAGAATTCCCCGCGGGACTGAGCCGAAGACCAGGCCGAGTACCAGCTCGACCGGCGACTTCCACGCCAGTGTGGGGAGAGCTAGCCCAACGTAGCCACCGACCAACGTCATGATGAAGAGCAGACTCATCCAGCGGACGATGCGCAGCCTCGGCACTTCGTTCTCGGACAGGTTGCCGACATAGAGCAGCACCACAGTCGCGCCGAGATATTGCAAGGTACGGAGTACGTAGGCGTCCAGCCCCTGAGCAAACGTCGTCGGCAGTGTGTCAGGGGCGTTGACCCCGAGAACTATCGCGCCGAGCATCGACCATCCGACGAAAAGTAGCCACAACCCGAACCACGGTGGCACCGCAATGTGCGACTGCTGCTTGAGCCGCCATGCCATCGGGATCGCCACGATCGGAAAGACCAGAGCTCCGAGGCCGAGCGCCCACCACACCGGATAGCCGACCAACGCCGCCATCAGGGG
>JANLWJ010000004.1:0-4051 GCA_031364455.1 Actinomycetes bacterium
GGCCAGCCCCCGAACCGAGGTCACAGAGACTGCTGCAGAGCGGAAGGTGCTCTTCGAGCACCGCACAGTTGAGCAGGTGCCGAGGCCAGATTCGGTCCACTTCCCTTGGCCCGATGAGCCCCCGCTCCACTGCAGGGCCGGCCAGCCAACCGGCGTATCGCTCGACCTGATGGGTCGCAGAGCCGAACCGTTTCGCGGCGTCCGGAGGTGCCGGTACCGGCCTCACTGGCATCCCCTGGTGGGACGTTTCACGTGAAACAGTGAGAGCGGATCCATCAGCACCCGGTCACGCCTGCCGTCGATCAGGAGGGCAGGACGACGACGTAGCGGGTCGGCTCCTGGCCCTCGGACTCACTGGTCAGTCCGGCCGCGGCCACCGCATCGTGCACGATTTTACGCTCGAAGGGGGTCATCGGCTCAAGGCTCACCGGCTCGCCGGACTCCTTGGCCGTCTCGGCCGCCGCGGTGCCGGCCACGGTTAACGCCTCACGCTTGCCCTGTCGCCACCCGGAAATGTCGAGCATCAACCTGCTCCGCTCCCCGGTCTCTCTGAGTACCGCGAGCCGGGTGAGCTCTTGCAGCGCGTCGACGACGGCGCCCTCCTCGCCGACGAGGTGGTCGAGGTTCCCGCCGACGAGCGAGACCATCGCCCGCTCTCCCTCGACATCCATGTCGATGTCTCCATCGAGGTCAGCGATGTCGAGCAGCTCCTCGATGTAGTCGGCGGCGACGTCGCCCTCGCGCTCGAGCCGCTCAGCCAGCGACTTCGGTTGGGTCGGCTGCTCGACCGTCTCAGTCGCGCTATCAACCTCCCCGCGATCGACCTCAGTGGCTTCGACCTCAGCGCCATCGACCTCAGCGCCATCGACCTCAGTGGCTTCGCTTGCGGTGGTCTCGGTGGTCTCGCTCATGAAGTCTCCTCGTTTGGAGTCTCCTCGTTTGGAGTCTCCTCGTTCGGGCTGGGCTCGGCTCCGCCGGATCTCTTCTTGCGTTGGCTGCGTGGCTTGCGCTTGGGCTGGTTGCGGACGACCTTGGGGTCCGGAGGGGCCTCTTCCTCGACGATGGTTGGACTGGCTCCCCCGTCTCCTGACTTCTTCGCCGCCTTGCGCGCCTGGCGTTCCTCCCACTCGGTGTATGCCTGGCTACCTGGCGCCGGGTTGTTGCGAATGACCCAGTACTGCTGGCCCATCGACCAGAGGTTGGTCGTGAGCCAGTAGATCAGCACACCGATCGGGAAGTTGATCCCGAAGACGGCGAACATCAGCGGAAAGACGTAGACCAGCAGCTTCTGCTGCTGCAGGAAGGGGTTGGAGTCAGCATTGGCAATCCCCTTCACCAACAGCTGTTTCTGGGTGATGAAGGTCGTCAGAGTCATCAGCGCAATTAGGACACCGGCGACAATCCGCACATTCGGGTCATCTGACCCAAGGAAGCTCGCGGAGATCGGCGCTCCGAAGATCGTGGCATCCTTGGCGGACGTGACCAGCTCCGGCGTCATCGGTCCGAACGGGTGGTCCTGGGCCACTACGTACTGCAGGACGTGGAAGAGCGCAAAGAAGATCGGCATCTGCAAGATGATCGGCAGGCACGACGAGAACGGATTGGTCCCGTTCTCGCGGTAGAGCTTCATCATCTCTTCTGACTGCTTCTGGCGATCGTCCTTGTACCGCTTCTGGAGCGCCTTGATCTCCGGCTGGAGGATCTGCAACGCCCGCTGCGCCTTGATCTGCTTGACGAAGAGCGGAATCAGCAGGATCCGGATGACGATCACCAGGCCAACGATTGCCAGGCCCCATGCAGCACCGCTGTCCTTGGGGAAGAACAGGCTCCAGAACGAGTGCCAGGTCACCAGGACCCAGGCGACGATCCAATAAAGCGGATCAAGGAGACCCACGGGTCACGCTCCTGTCACTGGGGACGCGGGCAAGTCACTTTCCCGCGGGGCTTGGGGGGGCGGGACGTGGTCGACGCCGCCAGGCGTCCACGGGTGGCAGCGAGCTAGCCGGTGCAGGGCCAGCCAGCTGCCGCGAACCGCCCCGTGGGTCTTGAGCGCCTCCTCGGCGTAGGCCGAGCAGGAGGGGTAGAAGCGGCACGTCTGAGGCATCAACGGCGAGATCACGTGTCGGTAGACCCACAGCGGGGCCAGCACTATGGCCAGGAGGGCCCGTCGCGCGCTCATGAAGGGGTTCCGAGACCTAGCCGAAGCGCGGCCTCGCTCAGATCGGTGGCGAGCTCGTCGGAGGTCGCCGAGGCCGCAGCGGGCAGGGCGCGCACCACAATCAGATCACCAGCACCCCAGGCCGCGACGTCCTGAGCGCAGACAGCACGCAGGCGGCGGGAGACGCGGTGACGGATGACGGCATTTCCAACCGTCTTGCTGACGATGAGTCCCACTCGGGCCGGCTCAGAACAGGCCTCCCTCGACCTGACGTGGAGCACGAGGGTCGAGCGCGAAGCCCGACGTCCACGCCGAACGGCAGCGGTGAAGTCGGCGCTCCGGCGCATGCGATGGGCCGCGGGCAGCACCGGTCAGGCAGCGAGGCGGGCGCGGCCCTTACGGCGACGCGCCGAAAGGATCGAGCGGCCGGCGCGGGTGCGCATCCGGAGTCGAAAACCGTGGGTCTTGGCCCGACGCCGGTTGTTGGGCTGGAACGTACGCTTGGACACGAGGGGCTCCGAGGGCTGGCTGGGCGGCAAGGCGGGGGCGGCCCCCGCTGGGCAGGTACGCAAATCGGAAGTGACTCAGCAACAAGACACGCCCGCAGCGCCCTACGGTACAACGTCGGGCCGGGGGTCGGTCAAACCGGGGAGGCCCCCCGACGGCTCATCCGCCGTGGCAGCGAAACTGCCCAGCGTGTCAAACCTTCCCTTGGGGGTGGGGGAGACACGCCGGAGAACGCTCGCTACGGTGGCTCCTAGTTGTGGACAACCGCTGGACGCCACCCGTTCAGCCCGGTAGCGTCCGCCCGCGCACTCCGGTCAACCGGCCACCGGCCGAATCGACCAGATGGCGTTGATCTGTCCCACCCACAGCCTGTGGATGAACATGTGGATCTAGGCCCTGACCTGCGATCTTCGGTTGTGGATGACAGATTGCAGAAGAGCTCGGGGAGGAGTGGAAAGGTGCCTGTGACCACGCAGACCCAAGACTTGGCCACCGTTTGGACCCGGGTGCTCGACACCTTGGCCGACGAGGCCGGCCCGCAAGCCGGCGCATTCCTTCGCCTGACCCGTCCAGTTGGGGTGGTTGAAGACACCGCCCTGCTGGCGGCTCCCAACGAGTTCACCAAAGACCTGATCGAGAGCCGGCTACGCCCTCATGTCACCGAAGTCCTCTCCCGGGAGCTGGGTCGAGAGGTTCGGATCGCCGTCACCGTCGAACCTGAGCTCGCCAACGAGCACCCCGGCTCAGACGATGACGAGCTTGACGCCGAGACCCTCGCCGCTGACGCCATCCGGGTCTCTGAGGACTCCGCGACCCGTCCGGGGACCGGGTCGCCCGTTCCCCGGTTCGACTCCGACTCACGCCTGAACCCCAAGTACACCTTCGACACCTTCGTCATCGGTGCGAGCAACCGCTTTGCCCACGCTGCGGCAGTCGCTGTCGCCGAAGCCCCGGCTAAGGCGTACAACCCGCTCTTCATCTACGGCGGATCCGGACTGGGAAAGACCCACCTCCTGCACGCGATTGGTCACTACGCGCGCAACCTCTACGCCGGAACCCGAGTCCTCTATGTGAGCTCTGAAGAGTTCACCAACGACTTCATCAACTCGATCCGCGACGACAAGGCGCAGGCCTTCCAGCGCCGCTACCGCGATATCGACGTCTTGTTGATCGACGACATCCAGTTCCTGCAAGGCCGTGTGCAGACTCAAGAGGAGTTCTTCCACACGTTCAACACGCTACACACCGCCAACAAGCAGATCGTCATTACCAGTGACGTCTCACCGCAGCAGCTCTCCGGCTTCGAGGACCGGATGCGCACCCGTTTCACCTGGGGTTTGACGACAGACGTTCAACCGCCCGACCTCGAGACCCGGATCGCGATCC
>JANLWJ010000103.1:0-7708 GCA_031364455.1 Actinomycetes bacterium
TCATCGCGCTGTTCATCCTGGTGCGGTGATGGAGGTCCAGCACATCGAGGACGTCGACGACCCCCGCGTCGCCGACTACCGAGACCTCACCGACGTGAACCTCCGGCGACGCAAGGAGCCGACCGAGGGCCTCTTCATGGCGGAGAGCCACCAGGTGATCGGTCGTGCGCTTCTCGCCGGCTATCCCATCCGTTCGGTACTGACCACGCTGCGGTGGCTCGACGCCATCGAAGCGCTGCACCTTCCGGTAGACACCGTCGTGTTGGTGGGTGATGAGTCCCTCGTGAACGCGATCACCGGATACCGGGTCCACCGGGGTGCCTTGGCTGCGATGTCGAGGATTCCGCTGCCGACTCTCGAAGACGTGGTGCACGATGCACGGCGCATCGTCGTCATGGAGGGGATTGTCGACCATACGAACGTTGGCGCGGTGTTTCGTTCCGCTGCCGGGCTGGGGTTCGATGCTGTCTTGGTCGACCCGACCTGCGCCGACCCTCTCTACCGACGGTCGGTCCGCGTGTCGATGGGTGCGGTCTTCGCACTTCCCTGGACTCGCGTCGTGTCATGGCCGGCGCAGCTCACCGACCTTTCGGCTGACGGTTGGGAGATTCTTGCGCTGACGCCCCGGCCTGACGCCATGGCGCTGCCGCAGGTCGCAACTGAGCCGCCGGAACGACTCGCCTTGTTGTTGGGGAGCGAAGGCCCCGGGCTCAGCCCCGTCGCCCTCGAAGCGGTGACCCAGCACGTCCGGATTCCCATGTCCGCCGGCGTTGACTCGCTCAATGTCGCGGCTGCAGCAGCTGTGGCCTGCTACGCGCTCGGCGCCGCCTCAGGACAAGTGATAGGGATGTCCCCATGAGTGGTGCACTCGAACGTGACGAGAACGGCGCCCCGCGTACCCGATTGTTGCCCGACCGGCAGGGCCTCGTCGTGCGGCTCCAGGCTGAGCAAGGGGGCCGAGCCGCCCTGCTCGACGCGCTGCACCGATACATCGATCGGCTGCCGGAAGAGCCGGCTACGGAGTTCTTCTGCATCTCGCTTGACCCTGACGAGCCCGAGGTCGTCTGGCTGCACGAGTGGTTCAACGGTGCGGACGGAATGACGGCCCACCGGTCAGCACCCGGCTTCGCCGACCTCATGGCCGAGCTCAACACCGTGCTCAGCTCAGCACCTGGTGTGATGCGCTTCGTCCCGCTCCGGATGCACCTGGCCGAGGGGCTCTGGCAGGACGAGGAGCTCTAGGCGCCCGCCGATGCGCCTAGGATCAGCGGCCGAAAGGTCGCACCACGCGGGGTTTGAGGGGAACGCCGTGGTCCCACAGGGAGTACCGGCGTACCTCTGGTCGGACCGCTTCGACGACACGATCGTCACCGAGATAGATCGCCATGTGCGAGATCGACCCCTCTGGGCCGTAGAAGACGAGGTCGCCCCGCTTGCGGTCGGCCAGCGGCACCCGACGGAGACCGGAGTCGAAGATCGCCGAGGCGGATCCGAAATCACGGCGCTGATGGAGGTACGTGGTGACCGTCGGTAGCACCCGGCCTCCCGCGTACATCGCCTGCAGTGCCAGTCCCGAGCAGTCATAGCCCACCGGTCCGGCGCCACCCCAGATGTACGGACGCTCCACCTGCTGGCGGGCCCAGGAGATCATCGCCTCGATGTGCTTCTGGGTCGTGGCGCGTGCTCGGACCTTGGGCTGCACCGTGAACCGGTCCATGCAGAACGGGCGCTCGAAGCCGAGGGCGTTCCAGGTTCGGCGGTTGACCTTGCCGGTGGAGCGGAGCTCACGCCGCTCCTGGAAAGCAGCCACAGCCTTGAGCGTGTCTGTCCCGTACCGGTCCAGCTCGTGAGTGGTTCCCAACCGGTGTTGGACCATGGAGACCTTGACCCCGGCCCAGGCGCGCCCGAGGACGATGCACCCCCTGGCCACCGGCACCTCGTTCGCCACGTAGGGGTCGTTGCCTGCCGCGCTCACCGGCAGGGAGACCGAGACGGCCAGCGGGACCAGCATGGCGACGGCAGCGATGCCGGTGACCATGCGCATGGGCCACGGGTGGACTCGACTCATGTCCCCATCATCGGCCACTTCCGGTGCGAAATGGAGCCGCGTGGCACTCTAACCCGGGTGACCTGGAACTCCGAAGCCTCAGATGCCGCTCTGGTTGCGACCGTTGTCGACCCCCACTTCGAACGCTCGCTGGACGCCGGATCGGCGCCGGGGATGGCGTATGCCGTCCTGTCTGGTGGGACGGTCATCCATTTCAGCGGGATCGGCGCGCGTGACATACCTTCCGGGCGAGCCCCCGATGCCGAAACGGTCTTTCGGATCGCCTCGATGACCAAGAGCTTCACAGCGGCGACGGTCCTCAGCCTTCGCGACGATGGACAGCTCTCCATCGATGCCCCTGTTGTCGAGTTCGTTCCTGAACTTGCGTCAGGGGGAGCCGACGCGCAGGAGATCACCGTGCGCCACCTGTTGACGATGGGCGGGGGGTTCCTCACCGACGACCCGTGGGGCGACCGGCAGCAGGACCTCTCAGTCGCCGACTTTCAGCAACTTGTCGCACGCGGCTTGACCCCACTGTGGAGCCCCGGAGTGCGCTTTGAGTACTCCAACCTCGGATATGCCCTGCTGGGGCTCGTCATCGAGGCCGTAACGGGCCAGCCGTATCGCGAAGTGGTGGAGTCGCGGGTGCTGCGGCCGTTCGGCATGACGTCATCCGGTTACACAGTTGATGGCAATGGCAATGGCAATGGCGGTGGCAATGACGGTGGCGAGGCAGTCGTGGCGAGCGGCTACGTACGTCGTACCTCTGGTTGGGTTCGAGAGCCCATCGCTGGGTCTGGAGCTTTCTCGCCGATGGGCGGCCTCTTGAGCACCGTCAACGACCTCGCGACCTGGGTTGGCGTCTTCCAGTCGGTCCATGCTGGGGGACCCCAACCGGTCATGCCGATCAAGCCCGCCTCACTGAGGGAGATGCAGGTGACCCAAAGGGTCGTTGCGGCGACGCAGCCCGCAGCGGCGGATGCGGCCCCTGACGTCTCCGGATACGGCTTCGGGCTCTTTGAGGACTTTCGGTCATGGGGACGCAGCGTCTACCACTCGGGTGGGTATCCGGGCTTCGGGTCGCACATGCGATGGCATCCCGCATCCGGCCTGGGCATCGTCGCGCTCGCCAACAGCACCTACGCGCCGATGTCGACGGTGGCGACCGCGGCGCTGGCGGACCTCGTGACGCAGCTCGGTGCACGGTGCGGTGCGCCGCTTCATGCCCCACGTGTGAGCCTCCCGATGCTCGAGGTCGCCCAGGAGTTGGTGACCGCCTGGTTGGAAGGCACCGATCCCGAAGGTGGCAGCGCTGTCACGATGCGGGGGCGCTGCGCCGACAATGTGGAGATCGACGTCCCCTGGCCGGAGCGAGTGGCGCTCTGGCACGCATTTCAGAGCTCGCACGGGGGGTTGGTGGCGGTCTCGGCCTCCGGTAGCCGGCCGTCCCCTGGGGCCATTCGATGGCTGATGCACGGGCGGGAGACTGAAAGTCGGGTCCGAGTGACGGTGCTGATGGCACCGCACGACCCGGATCTGATCCAGTCCATCGAGATCTCGGCCATCGACCCCTCGGCCGCCCAGCCGCGACCTTCGACGGACCTGACCTGAACGGCTTCACGTCCGATCGGGTGCCGCGTGGTAGCGTCATGCCTGGTTGTAGAAGTTTTCCGTCGTCTCGTTTCTCCGAAACGCTCGCGGAAAGACTCGCGGGCACTCTGGGTGCCGCAACCCCGAACCCGCAGCCTGCGGGAGCGGAAGCATCAAGAGTTGGAGAGTTTCATGGCAGTAGGCAGCGTTAAGTGGTTCAACGCTGAAAAGGGTTACGGTTTCATTGAGCAAGACGGCGGCGGCGCCGACGTCTTTGTTCACTTCTCGGCCATCACGATGGACGGGTACCGCACCCTTGAAGAGAACCAGCGCGTCGAGTTCGAAATCACGCAGGGCCCGAAGGGTCCGCAGGCGGAGAACGTCCGTCTTGCCTGATCTCGGGGCCTGATACCAGGCTTCGCGAAGGGCCCGGCTCCTCACCTCACGGTGGGGTGCCGGGCCCTTCGTCGTCGGGCCCTTCGATCGACCAGGTCGAACCGCCTGGGGTGTCCATCACGACGATGCCCCCCGCGACGAGGGCGTCCCGCAGCCGGTCGCTCATTGCGAAGTCCTTATCCTCGCGTGCTGACCTCCGGACGGCCAGGACCGCCTCGACCACAGGAGCCAACGCCACCGACGGGTCTGCTGCACCAGAAAGAGCCAGCTCGCCCAGCCGGACGACCATCGCGCGCAGCTCACGGCGTCCGCGGCTGAGTGCATCGCTCTGCAGGGTGTCGGCCGACCAGGCGGCCAGGGCGTCGTCGAGGCTGAGCAGCGCGGCGACAGCCGCGTCGACATCGCGTCCGGCCATAGCAGCGTCAAAGAGGGCTCGCGCAGATGCAACGTCTGCGTCGAGCGATGGCGTCGAGGAGGAGTCGCCGGAGTCAGGCTCACCGGTCGTGGCTTCACCGGGGGAAGCGTCCATCGGCACGTGACGGACACCGGCAACGATCGAGCCAAGCTCATCGACGGTCAGAGTGGTCCCGGACGGGATGCGCTCGTTGCGCGCGTGGCGCCGCACAGTGAGATGACCGACGCCAGTGACCTCGACGGTCCTGGCGCCGAGATCGACGATCACCGCGGTGTGCTCATCGATACCCAGCACCGCGGCGCTGTCGGGCAGCTCGCGTTCCAGGATGCACAGCCGGTCTTCCCCGAGGTAGCAGAAGCGGGTGTCGTACGTCCCGCCTTCGGCATTGTCGTAGTGCGGGATCACGGCAACCGGAAGGTCGAGGAAGCGAGTGAGGAGGTCGAGTCCCTCTGCCCAGTACGGAGCTGTTCCCACTTTGTAGATCTCGTACACCGGCAGGGCCCACCGTCCGGCCGTTACTGCAGCAGCGCTGCCCAGCACGACTGTGCCGCCACGGTCGACGACGTCACCGATCGCTCCGACCAGGGGAGTGCCGTGCCACTGGTTCAGCGCGTAGGTCGGGCTTCCGGGGCCGGCAAAGAGCCAGGCAGCGCGACTGACCTGCGTAAGGACGCGTTCACGTGCGGCGGCGTCAAGTTCACGTCTGCGCCAGCTGGCCGGAACCACCTTCTGGCCAACGGACTCCTCGAAGTAGCGGAGCGTTCGGTTCGTGAGGTCGTCGGCGTTGACCTGAAAGCCGTAGGGGGTATCGAGCATAACGGCGGGTCCTTCACCGGATGCGGCAAGGACGGCACGATGCGTCTTGACCATGGCCGGGGCGGTCTCGCCAGACCCCATCAACACGATGCGACTCACAGTTCAGATCCTTCCACCCGCGCGAGGACGGCGAGCAGTTGCGCGGTGACTACCTGTGGTTGCTGCAGGTGGATATCGTGGTGCGCGTCCGGGTGCCGGCTGACGGTGGCGTCGGGCAGGGCTGCTTGAGCCTCTTCGACGTCGTCGGAAGTGGTGGTGCCAGCGACGATCAAGTGCACCGGAACGTCGATGCCCGGGTAGAGGTCGGCCGGGTCGTCGGCCCAGAGGGAGTGCAGGATCGACTGGTGGTGGCGGCGCTCGAGCCGGTTGCGGATCCTACCGTCGGCCATCTCCAGGTTGCCTGCGATGGCTTCCAGCGCACCGTTGGGCCAGTCGGCCACCATCGCCCCGATCCAACCGATGACCTCTGCTGGATCTCGCTGGCTGAGGTCGGGAGGGGCCAGCTGCTCCCAGCAGGTGTCGAACGAGGCAAAGCGTCTGCCGAGGTGAATCCATCCGCCGTCGACTGCGGCAACCCCGCCCCATCGACGGTCGTCATGGGCCGCCCGGAGCACCACGTTGCCGCCCCATGACTGCCCGACCGCTATCGGATGGAGATCGTGCCATCCGATAGCAGACAGGAGCGACCCGAGGTCCTGCGCTGCTGAAGCCGTGTTGTAGCGGTTGTCCGGCCGGTCGGATCGACCATGACCCTTCAAGTCGACGCTGGCCACCGGGTGACCGCGGCTGTTGAGCTGCTCGGCGACACCACGCCAGAGCAAGGCGTTCGATGCCAGGCCATGAACCAGGACGAACGGGCGTGCGTCACCGGGGAGCAGGCGGACCGCGAGCGAGGTGCTGTCGGCTGCCGGGAGCGTGACCGGTTCCACCCAGGAGTCGGCTGGCCAGTCGAACGTCCTCATGCCGGGCTCAGGCAGGCATTGTCGACCAGGTCGATGAGCTCCATGCAGCGCACTGACTCCTCATCGGTGATCACGTACGCGTCACCATCGCCGCGGATGCGTCGGGAGACGGCGCTGACCATCAGCTCGTAGGCATCGCAGACCGGGAAGGACTCTGGCCAGCTCCGCGAACCCTCAGTGATCTCGACGTCGGCCGCCTCGCGCCAGCTGGTGAAGACAGGTGACCCGAAGGTGACCGAGGCCGTGTCGCCATCGATACGCAGACTCTGATGCTCGGGGTCGACGAAGGAGGAGAGGATCTCGGCACTGGTACCGGCCGAAGTACTCAGGGTCGCGGAGGTGCGCAAGTCGGTTCCCACCTCGCCGGTCTGACGGTCTGCGGCCTCGACCGTCCAGGCGCCGTTTCCCCAGGTGGCGGCAGGCCGCAAGATGTACGGCCCGACGTCCAGAAGTGAGCCGCCGCCACGGGTCGGGTCCAGCCGGTAGTTGCCAGGCGGTACACCGTCGAACGTGAAAGCCGCGCTGATCACCTGAACCTCGCCTAGGTCACCTGCAGCGACCAGGGCGTCAACGCGTCGGGTGCGGGGGTGCCACTGCGTCCAGGCCGCCTCGACAAGGAGCAGGCCGGCTGAGCGTGCGGCAGCAAAGGCGGTGCGGCACTCTTCGGCATTGAGCGCGATGGGCTTCTCGCAGAGAACGTGCTTGCCGGCGGCCAGCGCAGCTGTGATCCACCGCAGGTGAACCTCGTTCGTCAGCGAGATGTAGACGGCCTCAACCATGTCATCGTCGAGCACAGCACGATAGTCATCGACGGCAAGACCACGAGGCTCCAATGCCCTGGCTCGCTCAGCGTCCCGAGCGGCCACCGACTGCAGCTGGGCATGGCGACTGCCATGGACGGCCGGACCCACCGCGCGTGAGGCGACAAAGCCGGCGCCGAGAAAACCCCAGCGGACCTGGTCGGTGCCAGCGCCCGTCACGCGTCCCCGTCGACCGGCATCGGAGTGCCTCCCGCGCGCGCCGAAGCGCGTGCTGCCTCCATCACGGCGACGACACGCCGCGACTGCACCGCAGTTACACCCATTGGCCACTCATAGCTCACGGCATCGACGAACTGTCGATGGAAGGCATGCGGCTCGGGGCTGATCTGCTTCAGGGTTGTCTGTGAGCCGTAAGGGTCGACGCGGGTGAGCTCTGGGGGCGAGTCGGTGACGGCGAGTACGTCCTCGTCGAGCGTCCCGACCGCACTGCGCCGGACGACGCTCTCCTGCCGCCAGCTGCTCGTGATTGCACCTTCGGTACCGAGTAGGTACCAGCGCGGTTTGAGCGCCGCAGCCAGGTCAGTAATATGGGTGTGCGCCAAGCTAAGATTATCCAGTGCGATCGCTGTATCAAAACTATGTTCGCTCCCGAGAGCTCCTAATAATTGGGTCATAGTCTATATATTGTATAAAATGTTTAAATTATATGATGGTATATTAA
>JANLWJ010000105.1:0-2987 GCA_031364455.1 Actinomycetes bacterium
GTACGCCCAAATCGCCGCCCGGTACGTCGACAAGATCCTCAAGGGCGCCAAGCCCGCGGACCTACCTATCCAGCAACCGACCAAGTTCGAGCTGGGCATCAACCTCAAGACGGCAGAAGCGCTCGGTCTCACGATTCCGCAGTCGCTGCGGCTGCGCGCCGAAGAGGCTTTTCAGTGATGGAGCGGCGAGTGTTCATCGGCACCGTCGCGGGTGGGCTGCTCGCCGCGCCCTTCACCGCATTTGCGCAACAGCCCGCTAAGGTCCCCCGGATCGGAGTTCTCGGCAACGTGCAGGGGCCAGCGTATGAGGGCTTTAGCCGAGGGCTGCGTGAACTGGGCTACATCGATGGCCGAAATATCACGCTGGAATGGCGATGGGCGGAGGGGAAGACTGACCGGTTTCACGACTTTGCGATTGAGTTTGTCCAGATGAGGGTGGATGTCATCGTCGCGACGGGCGGTCAGGCGACCCAGGCCGCCAAACAGGCGACAAGCTCGACCCCGATCGTCATGACGAGTTCCGTCTATCCGGACAAGGTGGGCCTCGTGGAGAGCCTCGCCCACCCGGGTGGCAACGTCACGGGTCTTACCAACATGGCACCGGATTTGTGGGGGAAACGCCTTCAGCTGCTCAAGGAAATCGCGCCGAAAATCTCCCGCGTGGCCGTGCTGTGGAACCCGGCAAACGCGATCGAGCCGCTTTCTTTCCGCGAACTGCTAACGGCCGCTGCTGCGGTCGGCCTGGATATCCAGTCGGTCAACGTGCGTACACCGGACGATCACGCCGCGGCCTTCGCTGCAATGGAGGCGAACCGTCCCGATGCTCTGCTCGCCTACGTCAATCCAGTCAACTCCAGGAACAAGCAGCTCATTGCCGACTTCGCGTTGAAGAACCGAATGCTGAGTATTTGCGATGAGAGATCCTTCGTCGACGCTGGCATGCTTCTCTCGTACGGACCAAGTTTTATCGAGGCCTTTCGCCAGGCTGCGACTTACGTCGACAAGATCCTAAAGGGCGCGAAAGCGGGTGACCTGCCGATACAGCAACCAACCAAGTTCGAGCTGGTGATCAACCTCAAGACCGCGAAGGCGCTCGGCCTCACGATCCCACAGTCCCTGCTTTCGCGTGCAGACGAGATAATCCAATGAATCGCGCCCACATGAACGCATTCGGCGAATGACCGTCTGCAGGCGTCGGACGTGAGCGTGATATTGGCTTCAATGGCTGGTCCCGGGGATCTTGCGCGGGCTGTCGGAAAGTCCGGAAGTGGCCGGTCAGAGGCATCCACCGCGCCGACCCGGGCGGCCGCTGCACAACGTACACCAGCCATCGATGCATGAACGGCCGATGTGGATCGTTGAGCCGCCACTTATTGGCGCGGCTCGGTCGGCCGTAGTCGACCCCAAGCAGCCGGTCGACGTCCCTCAGCGGCGGTCATTCAACGTTGGAGTTGATATGCGGCCGCAGGGGGTGCGCGAAAGCCCAGTACAAGTTGGAATTTTTCCGTCACTGAATGACCTCCGCGCGCTGCAGAAGCGGCTGTGGGATCGTGAGACCAAGCGCCTTCGCCGTCTTGAGATTGATCACCAGCTCGAATTTCGTCGGTTGCTCGATCGGCAGATCGCCGGGCTTGGCGCCTTTGAGGATTTTGTCGACAAACGTGGCCGCACGACCAAACAGATCCGCCTCGTTCGCCCCGTATGACATCAGCCCTCCCGTCTCTGGACCGTCGCGCCAGTTGAAGATGGTGGGAAGCCGCTGCCTTGCCGCAAACTCGCTGATCCGACGCGTGTTCCTTAAACCGCGGGGAGCCGTGCCATCGACGAAGAGCGCGTCGGGGCGGTCCTTGGCGACGGCCACGAACGCCGCCTCCAACTCCTCCGGCTTGTCGGCAGCCAGCCAAGACAGTGTCAGCCCCAACGCGAGAGCGGCAGCCTCCGTGGCGGGGCGCCAACTACGATCGGACGGTCTGCTGCTCCATCCGAGAAACGCCACCCGTGATGCCTTCGGAACAGCTTCCGTGAGCAGTTGCAGCCGCTTGGGCGTCATCAGCTCCGTACCTACCTCAGTGGTCAGGCCGGTGACGTTTCGACCCGGCCGGGCAAGGCCCGCGGCGCCGCCGTCCGCAACGACGTAATCATCGCCCACGACCACAATCGGAATCGTGTCGGTCGCCCGCCACGCTGCCAGACCCGCTCGACCACCGCTCGCCACGATCACGGCAACCGGCAATTCCAGCAGTTCGTGGATCAGGCTGGGCAAACGCTCGTACCGCCCTTCGGCCGAGCGGCGTTCGATCAAGATGTTTCGGCCCTCAACCAGCCCGAGGTCACGCAGGCCCTGCACGAACGCTCGGTAACTGGGATGAGCGGTCATATCGGCGACGGGGAGGCTATTAAACACGAGCGCGACCCGCGGCCGCTTTTCACCCCGCTGCGCATTGGCGCGAGATGACAGCATGAGGGCACCCACCGCTGCGGTGCCGATGAACATCCTGCGATCCATCCTCGGAGTTACTCCTCCGTTTAGCAACGTCGAATCCGCAACTCAACCACGCGTGGACGTATTGCACGGCGTGAGCATGCGACATCAAACGCATACGGATACGCATTTCAATCACGCGAGGCGCAGTATTGCGGGTCCGGTCGCGCTGGTCAACCGTCGGTGGTCAACGGCACGGGGCTGTTCCGTGCGTTTGACGCGGGATCTTCGAGCTTGTGCTGACGAGAGGCGCGGGTATCGACAGGGGTCACGGGCACTACTTTGAGTTCGTTTGGAACATGCCGACCTAGGTCCGGTCTTAACCGGCAACAGCCAGATAGAGCTCGCTTCGCTTCGGCGGAAGACGACCCTTCTCAGCCGTTGGGTCTTCAACGCTCAGCACTAAGTTCCCGCGGCGATTGGCGCAATGTCGCTCGACGACCGCGAGCAAACCCGCAACGCTCGATTACTGAATCACCTCGGCGCGTTGCAGCACCGATTGTGG
>JANLWJ010000133.1:0-1640 GCA_031364455.1 Actinomycetes bacterium
CGCCACGACCGAGGGAGACAGCTCGTAGGCACCGGTAGCCGACCAGTGGCGTATGCGCCACAGGTCGCGCACCACGCGAACCGTGTCCCGCACGAGCCGGACCGTTGATCGCTCTCGGCTCTCGAGTCGCACGGGCACCTCGACGAGGGAGAAGCGGTGCCGTTCGACGAGGTGGAGCACCTCCATGTCGAAGGCGAACCGGTCCACCCGACCGAGCGCGAAGATCGCCTTGGCGACGTCGGAGCGGAAGGCCTTGAGACCACATTGCGTGTCGTGGGGATGGCTCAGGAGCACTCCCATGGCGAGGAGGTTCACTCCCCGGCTGCCCACGTCGCGGAGCCAACCCGCGCCACCCACGGTCGTTGTCTCGGGATGCTGGCGACTGCCCACCGCGACGTCCCAGCCGTCCTCCACCTTGCTCAGCACCCCGCGCAGCTGGTCCGGCGAGTAGGCGAGATCGGCATCCGTGAACGCGATCGAGCGGCCGCGGGCCACGGCCACGCCGGCCCGGATGGCGGCACCCTTCCCGCGGTTCTCGGGAAGTACGACGACTTGATCGGCCCCGCCGGCCAGCGCCGCGTCGGCCGTGCCATCCGTGGAGCCGTCGTCGACGATGACGATCTCGATCCCGCCGTCGGCGGCCTCCAGTGCGAGCGCCGCTCGGATGGCCCCAATGGTGACACCGATGCCCGCCACCTCGTCGAGCGCAGGCACGATCACCGTCGTCCTCAGGAGCCCTGGTGTCGGTGGCCGGGGCACCCGCTCATGAATCGAGCGGCGGACCACGCTCAGCAGCACAGCTCTGTACAGGACGAGGCGCACTGCGGCGGCGGTGACGAGAGCCACGAGCTTGGCCGCCACCAGCGCTCCGGTCGCTTCGAACCCGTGGGCCGCGTACAGCGCCCGGAGGACGACGACGTCGACCAGCGCAGCCACCGACGCCACTGCCACGAACGCCGCCGGAACCTGGACCCAACGCACGTACGGGTCAGAGCGGAACGTGACCGTCCGGTGCAGCACGTACGACAGCACCGACGCGACCGCAATCGCGACGAGGTCGGCGACCACGAGGATCCAGCCGAGACCCTGGCGGAGGAACACGAGGAGTCCGATGTCGACGATCGTGGGCACGAGCGCCACCAGGGCGAGCCGGCGCAGCCGTTCGGTCATGATGACGACATCAATGGACCCCGAAGGGGGCGGGCGTCGGCGGCTCCCCCGGAACCGGATCATCGCCCTCGGGCTCGTCGAGCTCGGTTTCGTCTTCCCGGCGGCCGGTGCTCACCAGCGCGGGGCGCCCCGCGAGGAAGATCGCCAACCCGATGCCGGTGGCGGTGAGCGCATACCCGGCGTACTCCACAGGCTCCCGGCCATAGGTCAGCTCGACGTGGGGGGAGGACGGGATGACCACCATCAGGTTCGGCGCCACCCGGTAGGGGCCCTCACCGCCCTGCACGCGCCAGTTCGGGAAGTACGACGTCTTCACCAGCACGGGCACTCCCACCCGATCGACATCGAAGGAGATCGTGTCGGTCCCGGCTTCGGTGTTGCTGATCTCGATGGGTTCGAGGGGTCGTCGTGTCGGCTGGGGGTCGTCGATGTCGACCCGCTGCCAGCCCTCCGGGCCCGACGACGCCAGC
>JANLWJ010000151.1:0-18471 GCA_031364455.1 Actinomycetes bacterium
GCCGGCAACGTTGCTGCTGACGGATCGCACGTCCTCTTCTCGCCGCACCTGCCGCTAGCGGGCGAGCCGCTAGCGGAGGACCTTCGAAGTGCACTGGGTGTCCGGGTGCTGATCGACAACGACGCCGATGCGGCCGCATGGGCCGAGCACGAACGCGGAGCCGGGCGCGGTAGCAGCGAGATGCTCTTCATTGCGCTGGGGACCGGCCTTGGTGCCGGTCTCATCCTGCGCAATGGGCTGTATCGGGGACACCAGGGGTTTGCCGGTGAGGCCGGCCACCTGACGGTCGTCATTGATGGACGTGCCTGCCCGTGCGGCGCCCGAGGATGCTGGGAGCGGTACGCCAGCGGAACGGCGCTCGTCGCGCACTACGTGGAGCGTGGTGGCGATCCTGAGGTAGGCGGGCCTGGGATCACGAAGGCGGCGACGAACGGTGATGCGCTGGCGTTGGCCGCACTGGCAGACGTCGGGGAGTGGCTCGGCCGCGGCTTGGCCAGCCTGGTGGCGATCTTGGACCCAGAGATTGTCGTGATCGGCGGGGGAGTCAGCGAGTCCGGCGATCTCCTCCTTGATCCCGCTCGGCGACAGATGGCCGCGTCGGTGACCGGAGCCGATCGACGTCCGCTTCCACTTGTGGTGGCCGCAGAGCTCGGCAACGAGGCAGGGGTGGTCGGAGCCGCCATGCTGGCCAGGCATAACGGCCAGTAGCGGCTCATCACTGTCCGTAACTCTGATCGTCTGACCATGGGGGATCTGGGGCAGCATTTCTCAAGCAGATGCCAGATCCTGCCGATGGCGCCTCTGGGACGGGTGCCGTAGGGCTCCCGCGCGGAGGGAGTCATGAAGCGACTGCGAAGGACGATTCAGGGGCGACGCGACGACGGTGCCACCGCTGTCGAGTTCGCCCTCGTTGCTCCCGTCCTGCTCCTCCTGGTCTTTGGAATCATCGAGTACGGCCTCTGGTTCTCCGACTCTCTCGCTACCCGCCAAGGTGTGCGCGAGGCGGCTCGGCAAGGGGTTGTCGCGAGTTTCGGTGACACCACGACGTGCGGCCTTAACACCGGTGCCTCCGACCCCAACACCCTCAAGCTCATGTGTACAGCCCAGAACCGAATCAGCGGAATCACCGGCGACCCAGCCGTCAAGGTGATGGCCCCAGAAGGCTGGTTCCGTGGCAAGCCGCTCGTCGTCTGCTCGCAGCTGAAGGTCGGGGTCGGTACAGGCATCATCCCGCTGCCCAACGACCGTGTGATCCGCAGCGAGGTGGAAATGGCCATCGAGAACGCGAGCCCTGCTCCCACGTTTGTCGGTGGCGAGGAGACCGCGCCGGCCGGATCGGACTGGACGTGGTGCGGATGACCGCGCGTGCACGTGACGACCGCGGTGCAGTGGCCGTACTCACAGCCGTGCTCGCAGTGCTGCTCTTCGGTATGGCTGCGCTCGTCGTCGACCTAGGCATCGCCCGCGACAACCGCCGGCAAGCCCAGAACACCGCGGACTCGGCTGCCCTCGCCGCAGCGAATGCGCTGTACGCCACGACAGCCCCAGACTTGACCAAACCAGGTGACTTCGATGCGGCCGTCTTGGCCGCCAAGGACTATGCAGCCAAGAACTACGGTACGACCGAGGCCGAGTGGGCCGGGTGCGTCAACCCCGAGCCCCTGAAGTTCCAGTATCCAGGAACTGGTACAAGTTGCATCTCGTTCGACTCGTTCCTCTACCCCAAGCAGGTCCTCGTCGTGGTGCCGCTGCGCAAGCAGCCGTCAATGTTCGGTGGTGTCTTCGGCTATACCGGCGTCAGCATCGGCGCATTGGCTCAGGCTCGCGTCGACCCTGGCGGCAAGAACATCTGCACGTTCTGCGTGCTGGGCGACGGGACTCAGTCCATCCAAAACGGAAGCTTGACGGTCTCCGGCGGCAACATGTGGTTCAACGGTGACGTCGACATCAAGGACAACGGCTACGCCGGTTCGCTTGAGGGATACGTGACCGGCGAGGATGGAACCCAGGTGCTCGATGGTGGTAGCGCCTATGTTTCTGGGTCTATTCAAGGCAGCGGTGGGAACTTCCAGGGGGGCAAGGGTCTGGCCGGGCAGCCCAAGATCGTCGATCCGTTGGCGGCCTACCAGCTCCCGTTCGCTACACAAAGCAAGCTCTCAGCCAAGCCCGACGGCAATCCGTGCGCCGATGGCCCCGGCATCTACGACGGGTACAAGAGCACGAGTAGCGCCCCATGTGTGATGGAGCCGGGTCTCTACGTTTTCACCGGTGACTTCGAGCTCGCCGGAAACGCCGGGCAACTTCAGGCGAACGGAGTGACCTTCTACTTCACCTGTGGATCGGGCACGACCCCTGCGCCTTGCGGCCGCGGGACCCTGGACAAGCCTGGCGAAACGGGAGGCGGGATCAAGATCTCCGGAAACGGCGGGTACGTGATCACGGGGCCGACTAGGGCGACCACGCCAACGCTCCCAGAAGAGCTATTCGGGTGGGCGCTCGTCTACGACCGCTACAACAATGCCGACATGCTGCTAGTGGGTAACGGCGAGTCGACGGTCTCCGGGACCATCTACGGCGTCAACGCGACCTTGGACTTGCGCGGCAACGGGGGGACCGATGTCCCCTTCGCGTCCATGATTGTGGTGGGCGGAGTCAACTTCAGCGGAAACAACGCGACGATGAACGTTGCGTTCGACTCGTCCAAGAACGTCAGGCCAAGCGAAGGCGCCCGCGGCCTGGTGAAGTAGGCAAGTACCTACCGGAAGAGACGCACCGCCCGGGTGCCGAAGTCGCACCCTGCTTCACCGACGTCGCAGCCTGCGCGTGGATCGACAACGCCGGAGGTCGCGTACGTGACTGGGATCACCCAGAGACCTCCCTCGTTGGCCTTGTAGCCATTCCAGGTCGCCAGGTCAGGGTTCGTCGTCGGAAGCCGGCGCCCGGCGCAGTCAGGGCTGGTTCCCTGGATCGGCGTGGACCCTCGCTTGACCGCGCAAACCTTCACGGTCACGACCCCGGTCACGTTGATGCGATCGATGCCTGGTCCCGCGTAGTAGCGGTCTGCAACCGGAAGCATGATTGTCTTGTCAACGAGAGCGTCGAACGCAGTCCTCCAGGCACTCGAATTGGCGAGGCCGGTGTTCCCGCCCAGCCCCGTGTCACCCCCGACAGCGGAGTTGGGAAAGTAGACAGGCCCCCCGTAGCCGTCATCTGTCCACTGGGCCTGGCATCCAGCGTTGCCGCCGCTTGCGGTGCTTCCGCCGGCGCACGTTTCGCCAGGGTTGTAGGCCGGAGCTGTGGGTTGATTGAACTCGCCGTAGCCGCCCTGTTCCAGGAAGTTCGTGAAACCCCAGTCGCCGGAGGAAGCGGTCCCGCAAACCGCCGACGCGTTCGAAACGGTGACGAGGAATGGGTTGGCCACTGCCGGACTAGCAGCGGGTTGGTAGTTGGCCAGCAGTGAGGCCTGGCAGGCAGCAATGGGCCGAAGGCCAGAGACACCTGATGGAACGAATAGTTGAGCTGTTGCGGTACCGGTCGGTGTGTAGCCGTTGGCGCCGAAAACGCCGCCGAAGAACGACGGAACAGATCGTTCATTCCGGACGGTCACCTCGACTAGACCGTCGGTGCAGCTCACGTCGACACCAGTCACGACCGAGTCATTTCGGAGGTCGTTCTGGGCATTGCTGGTCTCGGCGGCCGATTGCGCCGTTGCCTGCAGTGCAGCGGCATTGCAGGTTCCCCCGACAGGGATTGTGGCATTGACCGCTCGTGCTGCGGCCAATGCTGAGGCGTCAGCGGCGACAGAAAGCTGTCGTTTGTTCGCGAAGGCATTTCCAAAGTCAACGGCGAAGGCGGCCATGCCGAGCAGCAGGATGGCACACACCGCAACGAAGACGGCTATTGCGCCTTCATCCCGTTGCGATCTCGCGCTGATCGAGCTCAACTGAATTCGCATCGGTAAACCGCCGTCGCTTTCAGGGTGAACGTGGGGGAGGACATGAAGGGGAGTCCGGTCAGAAGGCGAGCGTCGTACTCGGCGACTGCCTTAATGGAGTTCTCGGTTGTGTTGCTCTCGCACACTCGGGTGTTGACATTCGAGCCGGTTGCGGTCTTGGTCGGCGCTCCAAAACAGGTGAACTGCACCGAGTTCGTGTTTGTCGACGAGACACGCTGGACCTGGACCCGAATGTCACTTGTAGACATCCCGATCGTGGGACCGCTCGCGGACTGGATGCTCGAGAGCACCTGACCACACGTCTGTTGGGTGGTGTTTCCGGCCACCACGGCTGAGCGAACGCCCTGCCGGACTCCGTTGTTCACCGCGAGTTGCTGCGCAAAGATGATGCCGAAACTGATCATGCCGAACACGAGGAGCAAGAGGATCGGTAGAACGAGTGCGAGCTCGACCGCCGCTGCGCCGTCGTCTCGTCGTCGCCGTGGTCTTAGGCGAGCGATCATCGGTCCCCCTAGAGGGCAGCATTCGCCCATACGGACTATCAAGGTCTGCGACAAAGTGTCCCCTGGCGAGGTGACGACCGACAGGATACCCCCCAGGTTCACCCGTTTGGAGGACAGTTGTCGCACTCGCTACGCCTGATGACGTGGAATGTCCGCTCGCTGCGTGACGACCGTGCCGCCGTGGCGCAGATTCTCGCGGATTGCGCCCCCGATGTCCTGTTTGTCCAGGAGGCGCCGCGCTTCCTGCGCGCCCAGTCCAAGCTCGCTGCCCTCGCTCGTGAGGCGGGCCTGGTCGTCGCAGCCGGCGGACGCCCCGCCGCTGGAGTGGCCCTGCTCACGACCCTCCGAGTCGACGTCGACGCCCCGACCAACCGCCTCCTCACCAAGACGCCCCGACTGCACCAGAGGGGCGTGGCGGCCGCCCAGTTGACGCTCGGCGACCTCTCATTCACCGTCGCGTCGCTGCATCTCGGCCTCGATGCAGGGGAACGCCAGCGGCACGCGTCCGAGATCACCGACCTCCTTGGCACGGTGCCCTCGGTGATCGCCGGGGACTTCAACGAGCGCTCGAGCGGTCCGGCTTGGCAGGTCCTGGCGGCCGGTCGCCACGACGTCGGTGCGGCGCAGAATCTGCCCACCTTCTCGACGGCCGACCCTCGGCGACGGATCGACTCGATCCTGGTTCCAGCCGATTGGCAGGTGACACCGGTCTCACCCCTCGAAATACTGCACGAATCGGACCTTGTCGCCGCCACCGATCACCGCCCGGTGATCGCCGATGTGGTGGGCTGGGGACGGTAGCCCGACGAACGGGGTCACATCGCCACGGGGCCGAAGGGGACGAGGCTGGTGCCGGACAGTTTTGCGCAGCGCGTCGCGCAGGTGCCGCCGCGTTTACTGCTGCCCCATGGCAGCGCCGCCCCCGAACGGCTCACCCTCGTCGACGCCCTCCCGCTGCCGGATGCCGTTACGTCCTGCTGGCTCGTACTCGCCACTGACGACGAGGACGGCTGCCACGTTCTTCCCCTGGTCGACGATGGGCAGCAGCCCCGCCGGGCAAGGGCTGGCGACGGGTGGGCGACGGCGTTGGTCGCGCTCGGGCTGCATCCCGATGGCGAGCGTGGCTGGCAGGTCAGGGTGGTGGAGCCGCTGGATGCAGCCACCTTGCAGGGCTCCTTGATCGAGGAGCCGATGTCGGCGTCCTCCTGGGCTGAGGCTCTCGAGGTCGCCGGCGCATACCGCGTTCGGCTCATGCTGCGACCAGAGCGTCTCAGCGCACCGTCACCGCAACCGTGGCGCCACATCGGCCATACCGCACCCGACCTGGTTGTTGGTGGGCGTTTTGACGTGGCATGGAGCTCCGCCGACGGAACGCAGTCGCTGGCCTCGACCGTGCTCGTGGCCGACGTCGCATCAGAGACATCAGTGGCTGAGGTACTCAACCGCGAGGCGACCCGGCACCTACGCGGCTCCGACACCGCCGACAGCACCCTTGCCCTGGCGACCACGCTCGGTGAGACGCTCGCCCGCGCCCACCATGCGCTCGCGACCCCATCGCCGGAGATGCCAGAACCCTTGACGGTGATGGACGCCGAGGGAGCGGCGCTGCTGGACCGGAGAGTGAAGGACGTGCTCTCCGGAGCGGTCGTACTGACCGAAGCAGACGTCCGCGAGACTCTGCGCGCGCACATGGTCGACCTGCGCAGCTCGTTCGCCGAGCTGGCTTTCGCAACCGGCGCCTGGATGCTGCCGTCTGTGCCCCTGGGGAGTCTTGAGCAGTTCTTGGTCCGCGGCCAGCGGTTAGTTCTCGACCCACTGACCGTTCGTGCGGCAGAGGGACAACACCTGGCGGTGATGGATCTGGCTCGGCTGCTTCGCGAGGTCACTCACGTCGCGCACGGCGCGCTGCGGCGGATGGTCGGCGGCGGCGAACATGTGCCCGCCGAACGCGTTCCGACGTGGGTCGGTGCCGTGCGCGAGACGGTGCTCGAGCGCTACGAGGCGACGCTGATCGCGTACGGGCAGGCGCCGTTGCTGGACGTGCGACTGCTTCGGGCCTTCGAGATCGAAGCCGAGTGCCGGGCGCTCATCTACGCGTCGCGCGAGCTGCCCACCTGGAGCTCGGTGCCGGACGCCGGGCTCGTCGAGCTGCTCAGCCCCTGGTGAACGTGACCAACGACCGCGGGACGTCCGCGTGAAGACGACGAGAGCACCAGGTGCCTGGGCCTACCTGGCCGGGTTTCTGACGATCGCCGGGATGGTTCACTTCATCGCACCGCAGTTCTACCGACCTCTCATCCCCGAACCCCTCGGTGACCCCGATCCATGGATCTACGGCTCCGGTGTCGCCGAGGTAGTTGTTGGTATCGCCCTCATCCCCAGAAGAACGCGGCGTCCAGCGGCACTCGCGGCGGCTCTGCTGTTCGTCGTGGTCTTTCCCGGCAATCTCCAGATGGCGTGGGACGCCCGTGACGACTCCGCGGTGCGACAAATCGCAACGTTGGCCCGGCTGCCGCTTCAGGTGCTGCTGATCTGGTGGGCGCTGCACGTGGCGAAGGTCGCCAAGGCTAGCCCCGAAGTATGAGGGGTTCCTTTGTTCGGTGCGAGCGCGCGAAGGTGTCCTTCTTGCGTTTGGAGTAGCGGCTAGACGACGGCGCCGTCGTCGGGGCCGTCGTCGACTCGGGGACCGTCGCGAAGTCGGGAGATGAGGGTGCCGAACCCGGCAAGGAAGGCGAAGACCAGCGCGATTCCGGTGAGGCCATCCAGACCCCAGCCAAGCAACGAAAGCGCGATCGCCAGCGCCGGCGCGCCAACGGCACCGGCCCACGCCCAGCGAGCAACCGGGTCGCCCTTCGGCAGCGGTGGGGGTGGTGGTGGCACGTAGTGACCCTCGTCCTCTTGGGGCGCCTCGACCGGAGGCTCGGCCTGTGGGACGCGGATGTCGTCCCACTCCGACCACTCGGTCTGGGGGGTGCGCTGGGGAGTCGGCGCAGCTGGTGGCGGCACGGGATCTGCACTGGTGTTCTCAGCATCTGGCCACGGTGCCGTTGATGCAGCCGTGCCCGGCCTGTTGATGTTGGCGACGATGTCGTCGAAGGCGGCGTCGATCGCGTGAGCCTCGTTTGCATCCTCGGCATCCTCGGCGTCGTCGGGGGAGAAGCTCACGACTGCAACCCGGTGGCGTCCCACGCCGTGGCCTCGTGCGTCGAGATTCGCTGCACAAACGCCAGGCTCTGCTCGAAGATCAGCTGCGCGTCGTTGTCGAGGGTTGCCACGTGATAGCTGTCGTGCAGCGGGATGAACGTCACGTCGCGCGAGCTGACCCCTTGCACGATCTCGACGGAGTTGCTCGGCTCGACGACATGGTCGTCGTCGCTGCCGAAGGCGATCATCGGACACCCGATCTCAGGCAGCCGTGGAGCAACGTCCTCCCACAGCTCGGTCAGCGAGTGGAGCGCCTGCAGCGGCACACGCGGGTATGCCAGTTCGTCCTGACCCGGCTTCTTGATGTCGTTGCAGATACCCGGAACGGTTGGCAGCACGTGACGCAGGAGCGGAAGCGCACGCAGCGCCGGGTTCCTCGAGTGCACCGAGGCATTCACCACAGCGATCCCCGCGACCTCGTCAGGGTGCTCGAGCGCGAGCCGCAACGTGAGCGTCCCGCCCATCGACAGCCCCATAACGAAAACTCGGTCGCACTGTTCGGCGAGGTCGGTCAGCTCACGCTCCAGGCAGCTGTACCAATCCGGCCAGCGGGTGATCTGCATCTGCTGCCACTCGGTCCCGTGACCAGGCAGCAGCGGAAGTCGGACCGACAACCCAGCGGACGCCAGATGCTCGGCCCACGGGCGCATCGAGGCCGGCGACCCGGTGAAACCGTGGCAGAGCAGAACGCCGACCGGCCCGCCGTCGTGGCGGAACGGCTCAGTGCCGGGGCGAGTGACCACGGATGCTCCTGGGGTCGAGACAGCCTTCATCGTGGCACGCCAGGGCCGGCCCTGGCACGCTGCGGCACGGCCAAGCGGAGCAGGACTACCTGGCCGGACGTTGCCGGGTCGGGCAGTAGGTCAATAGGCTGACCCGCGCAGAGCCCACCACCGGCCCCTCCGCCCCCCAGGGCGCACGCTCTGCTGGGGCCTCGACCGAGAAGGGAGCAGAGTTGCTCTACTGGCTCACGAAGTACGTGTTCGTCGGCTGGTGGCTGCGCCTGCTCTTCCGGCCCTGGGTTCAGGGCATCGAGAACATCCCCGACGACGGTCCGGCGATCCTGGCCAGCAACCACCTGTCGTTCTCCGACTCGATCTTCTTGCCGCTGATGGTGGACCGACACATCACCTTCCTGGCCAAGAGCGACTACTTCACTGGCAAAGGCATCAAGGGCCGGTTCATCGCCTGGTTCTTTGCGGCGGTCGGACAGGTCCCCGTCGACCGCACCGGCGGCCGGGCGAGCGAGGCGGCGATCGCCACCGGCCTGCGGGTCATCGGCGGTGAGAACCTGTTGGGCATCTACCCCGAGGGCACCCGCTCGCCCGATGGCCGTCTCTACCGAGGCAAGACGGGCGTCGCGCGAATGGCCCTGGAGGCCAAGGTGCCGATCATCCCGGTCGCAATGATCAACACCCGGCACATCCAGCCTCCTGGCAAGATCCTTCCTCGCATTGCCCGGGTCGGCATCAGATTTGGGGCCCCGCTGGACTTCTCCAGGTACGAGGGCATGGAGGGCGACCGGTTCGTCCTGCGGTCAGTCACCGACGAGCTCATGTACGAGCTGATGGAGCTCTCCGGCCAGGAGTACGTCGACGTCTACGCATCGCGTGCGAAATCGCCGCGTCCGGCCCCCGCGCCGGTCGAGGAGACCGACGACCGCGCGGTAGTCCCTGCCGCCTGACTTCTTGGCCCTGCCGCTTCGATATTCGTGAAGGGGAAGTCACAGGCCTACGAGTTTCGTAGCATCTTCCCTTTCCTGACTCCCCACGCCGGGCCTACGGTTGTGATGTCCGTTCACCGTGAGGAGTCCCACATGACCGCCGAGCTCGCCACCGTCTTTGAACTGCCCAACATCGTCACCGAGCTGCCGGGGCCGCGCAGCCGAGAGTGGTTCGCGCGTGCCGACCGGCACCTGACCGGCGCCATGGTCGACCACACGATCGTTCCTTTCGTCGAGGCGTCCAAGCGGGGATCGCTGATCGTCGACGTCGATGGCAACACGTTCGCCGACCACATGTCGGCCTGGGGCTCCTCGCCCTTTGGCCCGACGCCCGAGCGGGTCAAGGTCGCCATGGAGTCGGCCTGGGACCGCCACGGGATGCAGATCAGTGGCTGGGTCCAGAGCACACCGGTCTTGGAGTTCAACGAAGCACTGGTCGAGGCCGCTCCTGGGCGGCTGAACCGCGTCGAGTACTCGGTCACCGGCACCCTTGCCGTTGAGGGCGCGGTGAAGCTGATGCGCGAGGCGACCGGCCGTCCGCTGATCATCACGTTCGGTGGGCAGTACCACGGGGAATCCACGTACCTTGCGTCGGGACTGTCCAGCGACCTCTCGAACGTCACCGCGGGCAGCGCGCAGTACGTAGCGGGGGTCGTCACCATCCCCTTCCCGAATCGCTTCCGGTCACCGTTCATCAAGGGCCCAGGTCCGTTCGACGACGCAGTCGTGCTCGACTACCTCGAGGACTACCTGCTCGTGCAGCAGGTGCACCCAGGCCAGGTAGCCGGCGTGATGATCGAACCGGTGCTTGGAGAAGGCGGCATCCATGCGCCCAGTCAGGCGTTCTGGGACCGGCTCGGTGCCATGTGCAAGAAGTGGGGTTGGCTGCTCTGCCTCGACGAGGTCCAGACCTGTATGGGTCGCTGCGGGGAGATGTTCGCCTTCGAGCTTTGGGACGGCATCGACCCCGATCTCGTCCTGATGGGGAAGGCCTTCAGCGCCGGCGGGCAGCCGATTGCGGGACTCCTCGGGACCGACGCCGTGATGGAGAACACCGAACTCCACCTGGGCAGCACCTATGGCTTCGTTCCGGCCGCGGCGGCAGCCGCTCATGAGGGGATGCGCATCATTCAGGAGGGCGGGGTGCTGGAGAACGTCCGCGAGCTCGAGCGCATCTTCCTCGAGGAGATGACGCCACTGGTCGCGCGCGTCGAGCAGGTGGGTGACGCCCGGGCGTCCGGTGCCCTGGCTGCGCTGGAGTTCGTGAAGGACAAGGCGTCCAACGCGCCGGCGCCGTCGTTCCAGTTCGCGGTCTACCAGGCCGCTCTGCGCAGGGGCGTTCTCGGTATTACGCAGCGCGGCAAGTGGCACTACCGGCTGCAGCCGGCGCTGACGATGCCACCGGAGTTCTTCCGCGACAGCTGTCGCCGAATCATTGACGCGGTGGACGAGGTTGCCGCCAACCCGCCGGTGGAGGGCCACGTGCTCGACACGGTCGCGGAGTCCGTTCGCTGATGGTCGATCCGGCGACCGGCGGGGGAGCGGCGCAGGTCGACGACACCGACGTCGCGATCATCACCGCCCTGCAAGAGGATGGCCGGCGTCCCTTCACCGAGATCGCCCGCTCGTTGGGGCTTTCCGAGGGCACAGTGCGGCAGCGCGTCGGACGGCTCCAGCGACTCGGCATCGTCCAGATCGTGGGAGTGATCAACCCCTCACGGCTGGGCATGCGGCGCCTGGTCATCGGGGTGCAGGTGCGGGGGAAACCGGTCTCAGGTATTGAGAAGGCGATTCGTGAGTTCCCCGAGGTTGACTACGTCGCGGTGAGCACCGGGGGGTACGACATGGTGCTGATGGCGGCTTGCCGCGACGACGACCACGTACTCGATCTCGTCAGCGAGCGGCTGCGCAAGATTGTCGGAGTCGACGGGCTCGACGTGATCACCGTTCTGAAGGAGACCAAGGACGCCTACCGGTACTTCGGCGCCATCAGCTGACCTCTGCGCTTCGATCACGGTAGGTCTGAGCCCCCCCGGGGTGGCGGCTCAGCTCTCGAGCGCCCAGCCCTTGGCGCGTTCGACGGCAGCCCGCCAGAGCCGGTGTGCGCTCTCGTCGCGGCGACGCGGGGCGAACGTGCGCTCGACGCGGCGCGAACCGGCCAGCTCGTCGCGGGACGCCCATAGCCCGGCACCCAGCCCGGCGAGGAACGCAGCCCCGAGCCCGGTGGTCTCGATCACCTCAGGGCGTAGCACCGGGACGCCCAGCTGGTCGGCCTGCAGCTGGCACAGCAGGTCGCTCGCACTCGCGCCGCCGTCGACGGCCAGGGTGGGTAGCGACAGCGAGGCTTCGGCCACCATCAGGTCGACGACGTCACGCACCTGGAAGGCGATGGCGTCGAGCGTTGCCCTGGCCAGGTGAGCCGCGGTCGTTCCGCGGGTGATGCCGACGACGACACCGCGGGCGGACGGGTCCCAGTCGGGCGCACCGAGCCCGGCCATCGCAGGCACGAAAACGACACCACCGGCGTCCGGAACTGACGCTGCCAGGTCGTTGACCTCGTGCGCAGCATCGATGACTCCTAAGCCGTCACGCAGCCATTGGATGGCGGCTCCGGTGACGAAGACCGAGCCCTCGAGTGCGTAGGTCATGGTGCCGTCCGGTGCGCCGAAAGCCACGGTGGTGAGGAGTCCTGCGTGGGAGTCGACGGCCTCATCGCCGGTGTTCACCAGCACGAAGGAGCCGGTGCCGTAGGTGCACTTGGCGTCGCCGGGGGCGAAAGCGCACTGCCCGAAGAGCGCGGCCTGCTGGTCGCCGGCGATCCCGGTGATCGGGAGGTCCAGCCCCAGAAAGCTGCTCGGGTCGGTGTGAGCGAGATCGCCGTAGGACGGGACGACCGTTGGTAGCGCGTCCATCGGGACGTCGAAGAGCCTGCATAGCTCTGGAGACCAGACTCCGCGGTGGATGTCGAAGAGCAGAGTCCGCGATGCGTTCGACGCATCGGTGATGTGGTGTTGTCCGCGGCTCATACGGGCGACGAGGTAGGAGTCGATGGTTCCGACTGCCGTCCGTCCGCCCGTGACCTCGGACCAGATGTGTGGCTCGTTGTTCTTGATCCACGTCAGCTTCGTTGCTGAGAAGTATGGATCGAGGCGAAGCCCTGTGGTGCTGCCGACGACGCGCTCGTGGCCGTCCTGTCGAAGTTGCTCGCACATCCCCGTCGTCCGGCGGTCCTGCCACACGATCGCCGGACGCGGTGAGCCGAGCGTCTCCCGATCCCACAGCGCGACTGTCTCGCGCTGGTTGGTGATCCCCACACAGGTCGGCGTCGATGGTGCCGCGTCGATGGCGTCTCTTGCGGCGTCGAGGACCGCAGTCCAGATCTGGTCAGGTGAGTGCTCGACCCAGCCGGGCTGCGGGAAATGCTGGGCGAACTCCCGGTAGCCGCGAGCCTGCACTCTGGTGTCGGGCCCGACAACAAGCGCGGTGACTCCGGTCGTGCCCGCGTCGATCACCAGGACTGACATGGGGCAAACCCTAGGGTAGGTCGCAGACGGCAACACGACTGTGCGGCCGGATCAGATGCGGCATTGTCCGTGAGCGAACCAAGGGAGAACTCAATGCGCGTCGGCGTCCTGACTGGTGGGGGAGACGCCCCCGGTCTGAACTGCGTGATCAGGGCTGTGGTGCGGCGCGGCGTCACCGACTACGACATGGACTTCGTCGGGTTCGCCGACGGGTGGCATGGGCCCTTGACCGGTACGACCAAGCCGCTAGACATCAGTGCCGTTCGTGGCATCCTTCCGCGCGGCGGAACCATTCTCGGATCGTCTCGCACGAATCCGCTCAAGCAGGAAGGTGGTCTGGACGCCGTACGTGCCACCCTCGCCGAGCTGGGGGTCGACGCCCTCATCGCTATCGGAGGCGAGGACACCCTCGGGGTGGCTGCGAAGCTGCACGAGGCTGGCGTGAAGGTTGTTGGCGTGCCCAAGACGATCGACAACGACCTCGCAGCGACCGACGTCACGTTTGGTTTCGACACCGCCGTGCAGATCGCCACCGACGCCATCGACCGGCTGCACACCACCGCTGAGTCGCATAAGCGCACGCTGATCCTCGAGGTGATGGGACGCCATGCGGGATGGATCGCTCTTCACTCCGGCATGGCCGGTGGCGCCAATGTCATCCTCATCCCTGAACAGAACTTCGACATGGATGAGGTCGTTGGGTGGGTCGAGACGCGTTTCGAGCGCGGGTACGCGCCGATCATCGTTGTCGCTGAAGGTGCGGTACCCAAGGGCGGAGACATGGTGCTCAAAGACGGCGCGACAGACGCGTTCGGTCATGTGCGGCTGTCTGGCATTGCCGACTGGCTGGCGCGCGAGCTCGAGCAGCGCACCGGACATGAGGCGCGCACGACGGTGCTTGGTTACGTCCAGCGAGGCGGCACACCGACGGCGCGCGACCGGGTTCTTGCGACTCGCTTCGGGATCAGGGCGATCGATGCCGTCCAGGACGGCGACTTCGGCCAGATGTCGGCGCTTCGGGGTAACGACTTCGTCCTCGTCCCCCTGGCTGACGCCGTTGCCGAGCTCAAGACCGTTCCCCCCGAGCTCTACGACGAGGCGAAAGACTTCTTCGGCTGACCCGTCCAGCGGTGTGCCCGTCCCGGCGTCCGCGTCGCCGCGCCTATGCCGCCGCGCTCACGTGGCCACGTCCAGTGGCAACGCCAACGTGCACGATGATCAGGTGACGTGGTCATCGTGCACTGAGGTGGCCGCCGAACGCCACGTCAGCCCCGTTTCGGCCACCTCAGGGGTACGAAACGGCCGGCCGCGACGCGTCCGTACCCTTGAGGGGTGCCTGACATCCTGACGTGGCCCGACCTGCCAGCCGCCCAGCAGCCGAAGTGGCCGGACGCTGCCGTGCTCGACGAGGCTCGGGCGCGCCTGGCGGCACTGCCGCCCCTGGTCTTCGCCGGTGAGTGTGATGACCTCCGGGACCGCCTGGCGGTCGCATCCCGCGGCGAGGCGTTCGTCCTCATGGGGGGTGACTGCGCCGAGCGGTTCTCCGGCGCCAACGCTGACGAGATCAGGGCCAAGCTCAAGACCGTTCTGCAGATGGCGGTCGTACTCACGTACGGCGCAAGCATGCCGGTCGTCAAGATCGGACGCATGGCCGGTCAGTACGCCAAGCCGCGGTCCAGCGACTTCGAGACGATCGACGGCGTCGAGTACCCGTCCTACCGCGGCGATGCCGTCAACGACCTGCTCGCTGACGCCCGGGCCCGGGTTCCTGACCCCTTGCGTCTCGTTGAGGCGTACCACCATGCGTCAGCAACACTGAACCTCGTCCGCGCTTTCACCCAAGGTGGGTACGCCGACCTGCGACAGGTGCACGCCTGGAACACCGACTTCGTTCGCGAGAGCTCGGCAGGTGAACGCTACGACCAGTTGGCCGGCGACATCGACCGGGCGCTGGCGTTCATGCGGGCGATCGGCTCTGACCACGAAGAGCTGCATCGCGTCGAGTTCTACGCCGCACACGAAGCCTTGCTGCTCGACTACGAACGCGCCCTCACCCGCATCGACTCGCGCACCGGACTGCCGTATGACGTCTCTGGACACTTCGTGTGGGTCGGAGAGCGCACCCGCCAGCTCGATGGTGCGCACGTCGACTTCGCTGCAACTATCCAGAATCCGATCGGCGTCAAGCTCGGACCCACCACCACACCGGACGACGCCGTTGCAGTGATCGAGAAGCTCGACCCCGACGCGGTGCCCGGACGCCTCACCGTCATCACGCGGATGGGCGCAGGCAAGGTGCGTGACGTTCTGCCGGCGTTGGTCGAGAAGGTGACAGCAACCGGGCGTCCGATCGTCTGGGTCTGTGACCCGATGCACGGCAACACCTTCACCGCTCCGTCCGGTCACAAGTCGAGACGGTTCGAGGATGTAGTTGACGAGGTCAAGGGTTTCTTCGAGGTGCACGCTGCCCTCGGCACGCACCCCGGTGGCATCCACATCGAGCTCACCGGTGACGAGGTCACCGAGTGCGTCGGTGGTGCCGAGGGTCTGCAGGAGCAACATCTGCCACTTCGCTACGAGACGGCGTGCGACCCACGCCTCAACCGGACGCAGAGCCTGGAGTTGGCTTTCCTCGTGGCCGAGATGTTGGCCGGACGGTGACCCGGGTCACGATTTCGGGTCGAGTCGTCCGGCCCTTGTAACGCATCGGATTGATGCGCTCACCCTCTGTAGATCGATGTCGGGATTGGGGCGTTGAGTCCCGAATAGCCCGTATGCGATAGGAGAGTTGACACCCATGCGTGGGACGTTGTTCACTCCGGGTTAGCAGCGGATTCACCCGGCGATCGGCGAGCACTACGCAGGGTGATGGCTATGGGCAGTCTCGAAATTGACGGAGCGCGGCGCAGTAGGCGAATCAGTCGCTACGCGCCGCTGCTTCTCGTGACTGCGCGCTCAGAAGGAGGGGGAGTTTCATGGGTGGCTCGGGTGCACACAAGTCGTCCACCGTCGTCGAACGCGGTTCGGAGGCCGGCGCAACTCAGTTGACGCTTCGCGCCCCGGGCCTCGAGGTGCGCACCACGACGCCACCGCTGGCCCCGGTTGACCCCATGGTGGCGCCCGACCGGTCGATGCTGGCGTCGGTCTTTTCGCCGTTGGTGCAGGGGCTGGTGATCTCCGACCTCGCAGCCGTGGCGCTCGTCCTCACTCTGCCTGGTGCAGATGGCGGATACTCGGCACTGGTCGGCTTGATCACCATGGTGCTCTTCACCGGTGCCGGCCTCTACCGGCAACGTCTGTCGCTCTCCTTGTTGGACGATCTCCCCGCCATCGTGGGGCGGGCTCTGGTTGCCGGCTCCTTGGTCGCCGCGCTTCCGCTGGTCACCGGTGGTGTCGTCAGCCGCGAACCGGTAGTTACCGCCGCCTGGTTGGTCCTGCTCATCACCGTCCTGCGTGGCACTGCTTACGCCGTGGTCCGCCGGGCCAGAAGGACTGGTCGGGCAGCACACAGCACCCTCGTGCTCGGTGGTGGACAGCTCGCCTGTGACCTCATGAGCACCCTCCAGGGGCATCCTGAGTACGGGCTGCGCCCGGTCGGCTTCGTCGATGATCGACCGCTGCTACCGCGGGCTTCGCACCCGGTCCCTTGTCTCGGCGGCTACTCCGCGTTGGTGGCTATTCTTCGCACCCTCGAAATCCGCAACGTCGTAATCGCGTTCGGGTCGCTTCCGGAGTCACAGGTGGTCGATATCGTTCGTACCTGTGACCGGATGTCTTGCGAGATCTTCTACGTCCCCCGGCTCTTCGAGCTGGAGGGCCGGGGCTCGGGCACCGAAGACGTCTGGGGCATTCCCCTGGTCCGGTTGCGCCGGGCTGCATTCCGGACGCCCGCCTGGCAGATCAAGCGACTGATCGATGTCGTTGTCTCAGCGATCCTGCTGGTCCTTCTCACCCCACTCATGCTGTTGATCGCCATGGCGGCCAAGTTCGAGACAGGCCGAGTCTTCTTCGGGCAGGAGCGGGTGGGCCTGGACAGCCGACCAATTCGAGTCTTGAAGTTCTGCTCCTTGTCTCCGGCCGACCCGAACGAATCCGCTTCGACGTGGAACGTCTCGCACGACGACCGCATGGGTCCGGTAGGCCGCCTCATCCGAGCGACGTCCCTTGATGAGCTGCCGCAGCTGTGGAACATCCTGCGGGGCGACATGAGCCTGGTCGGACCACGACCAGAGCGCCCGCACTTCGTCGACGAGTTCTCTCGTAGATACCCCAGATACGTTGCCAGACACCGGGTGCCCTCCGGGCTCACCGGATTGGCGCAGTCGCGGGGCCTCCGGGGTGACACGTCGATTTCTGAACGCGCACGGTTTGACAACATCTACATCGAGAGTTGGTCACTCTGGGGCGATACTAAGATCGCCCTCCACACTGTGTGGCAGCTGGTGAGGAGAACGGGCTCATGAGCCTAAGACGCGCCTTTCTCGCACTGATGATCCCGTTCTCGCTGGTCGTGGCGGTGCCGATGGGGTCAGGGGTTGCCCAGGCGGCGCCGGCGGTTCCGACCACCTACGCAGGAAGCACGGTTCCGAGCACCGTCTCACAGCCAACAAGGGACAAGCCCCAGAGCAAGATCTGGTTTGCTGGGGGCGTCTGGTGGGCAGTGATGGCGTCGTCGACCGACGGACAGGTGCGGATCCACCGCCTCGATCCCGACCACAAGTGGCGGAGCACCGGCGTCCTCGTCGACTCTCGCATCAACAGCACGGCTGATGCCCTCTGGACCGGTGACGAGCTGCTCGTGGCCAGCAGGTTGAACGACGGCATCGGCGTAAGGGTCTCGAGTTTCGCGCTCGATGCCCAGGCGGGCAACTGGAGTCTGACGACCGGCCCGACAACCCTGGGCTCTGGCTCGGTGGAGTCGGTGACGATCGCCGAGGACACCGTCGGCCGTGTTTGGGTGACGTACCTGCGCAGCAAGCGCATCTACGTCCAGGGCACTACGTCGACCTCGGTCGGATCCTGGGGCAGCGCGACTGAGGTCAGCGCGACCACCGGTCTCACGTACTCGGCCGACATCTCCGCGATCGTCTCGTTCGGCAACCAGGTTGGCGTGATGTGGTCTGACCAGACCGACCAGCGCTTCTACTTCGCCGTCCACGACGATCAGGCCCCGGTCTCGCAATGGGCGGTTGAGACCGCGTGGGCTGGACCGAAGGTGGCGGACAACCACATCAGCCTGCGTTCTCTTCCGGGCGATGATCGGGTCTTCGCAGCAGTCAAGACGTCAAAGGATGCTCTCGGGAGTAGTGAGTGGTTGCTCGCTGGGCTCGTCCGATCCTCGTCCGGGTCGTGGACGGTGAGCCCCATCGGCACCGTAGGCGAGGGGTGGACCCGGCCCGTTCTCTCGTTGGACCCAGGGAACCAGACGGCATATGTCTTCATGTCGAGTGACACCGGGGGCGGCAAAATCCTGTACAAGACCAGTCCCATCGCCTCGACGTTGAACTTCTCGAACAGCGCTTCGACGTTCATCTCCTCTGGCAGTTTGAAGATCAACAACCC
>JANLWJ010000185.1:0-3260 GCA_031364455.1 Actinomycetes bacterium
GGAGTGACACCCGCAACGTCTAGCAGCGTCGCTCCGAAGTCGACGTTCGGCACCAGTCGATTCCGCTGCTCGACGGGCAGCCGGTTTCCCCAACGCATGATCATCGGGTACTCAGTCGACCATTGGTATGGGTTGTACTTCTCCTGCATCCGGTGCTCGCCCCACATCACCCCCTGGTCTGACGTGTAGACGAACAGTGTGTTCGGCATCCGGTCGCCCACCTCCTTGATCAGGCGGGCAACGGCGTCGTCAACGGACATCAGGGCTTCGCCTGATCGGTCCTTGGCACGCTTGATCCAGGCACGATCGATGCGCGGCAAGCCCTGCATGAACGCAGGCTTGTCGCTCATGTCCCGCTCGTTGATGGCGGGGTTGTCGTACGGGTACTTGGGCGCCCACGTTCCTTTGTCTCGAGGTGCTGGTGTGGAGGGTTCGTGAGGACCGTACGGAGTGAACAGCAGAAAGAATGGCTGGTCTCCTGGCGCGTTGCGGACGAAACGCACTGCCCGATCAGCCAGTACGTCGGTGGAGTACTCGGCGGGAGCGTCTCCGAAGTACTCCGTCGGAAGCGTTCCCCGCAACTCATAGTCGTAGTAGCGCCCACCCCCTTGGCCAACATCGGAGTAGATCGCGCGGAAGACGTCCCACCCAGGCGGCACGAACCCCTCTGGCGCCTGGTTCCACAGATTGAGGTACTTGCCGACCAGCCCAGTGTGGTAGCCGGACGCGTCCAACTCAGTGGCGATGGTGGTTTCCTCCCAGCCCGAGGCGTTAAAGGCGGGCCACCCGCCGTAAGTGGGGTCGACGTTGTTGTACACACCCGTTGTGTGCGAGTAGTTCGCCGTCAGGAAAGAGGTGCGCGACGGGCAACATGCCGATGTGGGGCTGAACCCGATGTAGCTGGTTCCCCGGTGGATCAGTTCCTTTCGAACCGTCGGCATCGTGGCGAATGCGTGACGCCGTTGATCATCGCTCATGACCACGACGATGTTCGGCAGAGTCACCGCGGCCGCAGTGGCCGCAGCTGCGGCGGCCCGAGGTGGCGACGCCCCAAGGGGTGTTGCCACGAGCACTCCGGAGGCAGCCAGGGATACCGCGAGGACCGAGACGAGACCACGGGACCGAACGTTCACAACGCCTCCTGATGCGAGAGAACCGCTATGGCCAGAGTCACTCGGGGCCGCCCAGCCTGTTAGGGCTCAAGGTCCCCCAGATTGCGGAACAATCTTTCGTATGTCACGCTGGGATCCCAGCGAAAGGACACCCAGCATGAGCGCGATGACCTGTCCGAAGTGCCACGGAGACATGCGGCAGTACGAGCGCAGCGGCGTCCACGTCGACCAGTGCACCGAGTGCCGCGGGGTCTTCCTCGACCGCGGCGAGCTCGAGGGCTTGGTCGACGCCGAACTGCGGTGGGCTGCCCAGAGTGCCGCACCAGTCCAGGCAGCTCCGGCGCCAGTGCCGGTACCCGCCGCGCCAGCGCAACACGGCTACCAGGAGCCGTACCCGCCCCAGCAGCAGTACGGCCGGCCCCCCAAGAAGAAGAAGAGCTTCCTCGAGGACATCTTCGACTAGCCCGACCCGGGGCCGCCGCAGCGAGACAATGCTCAGGTGATCGACGCACACAACCACCTGGGGCGCTGGCTCTCCGACGACGGTGAATGGCTGGTTTCCGACGTCGACCGCTTTCTAACGATGCTCGATGCAGCCGGAGTGGATGCCATCGTCAACCTTGATGGCCGGTGGGGCGACGAGCTGCTCGCCAACATCGCCAGGTACGACACGAAGCATCCCGCGCGCATTCTGACCTTCTGCCACGTCGACTGGTCGGTACTCAGCGCAGATGCCGACGGGCAGTCGGTCGTCGAGCAGCTGACAGCGCAACTCGCGACGTCAGCTGCTGCGGGGGCGCGTGGCGTCAAGGTGTGGAAGGACCTCGGGCTCGAGGTGCGCGACAGTTCAGGAGCGCTCGTGATGCCGGACGACCCTCGCGTCGTTGCGGTCCTGCGGGCGGCGGGCGAGCTGGGGCTACCGGTACTGATCCACACAGCCGACCCGGTCGCCTTCTTCGAGCCGCTCACCGAAGAGAACGAGAGGTGGGACGAGCTGCAGGTACATCCGGAGTGGTGGTTCGGCGGAGCGGGCCTCCCCTCGTTCTCCGACCTCATGGGGAGCCTCGACCGGCTCATCGCGCAGTGCCCCGGCACCACCTTCGTCGGTGCGCACGTCGGCTGCTGGGCCGAGGATCTCGATGGCGTCGGTCGAATGCTCGCAAGCCACCCGCACTGGAACGTCGACATCGCTGGACGCCTTGGTGAGCTCGGACGCCGGCCGCGCGCCTTTGCCGAGCTCGTCGCAACCTTTCCCGACCGCGTCCTGTTCGGAACCGACTGCTTCCCGCCCGCTGTCGACGACTACGAGCGGCACCGGCGGTTCCTCGAGACCACCGACCGTCGATTCGCCTACTCAGGCGACCCGACCCCGCCGCAGGGCAACTGGACCATCGATGGCGCAGCCATCGACCCGCGGTATCTCCCCGGCGTCTACCACGAGAACGCCAGAAGGATTCTCCGCATGACTGATTGACTGGTCAGTTAGTTTTCGCCAGAGTGGTGCCATGACTGACGCACCCATCCGCTCTGCCCTCTATGACGTCCAGGAACGCCAAGGGGGGACTTTCGACGACTTCGGCGGGTGGATCTGGACTCTCGACTTCGGGGACATCCCCGGTGAGTACGAGTCGCTCCGCTCCGGAGCCGGGATGTGGGACGTCTATGCGCTGAACAAGTGGCACGTCACCGGGCCAGACGCCCAAGCGGCGCTACAGCGCGGCTTCACGAACAACCTCGTTACCCAACAAGCAGGCCAGGTTCGCTACGGGGCCTTCGTCAACGACAGCGGCGTCCTGATGGACGAGGGCACAATCTACAAACGCTCGGACGGGTCGTACTTCGCCTTCACCAACACCGAAAACTTCGACGAGTTCGTGCGCGAACACTCCCCGAACGCTGACGTGACCATGGCCAACCGGCTCCACGAGATGCCGCTCGTCTCGGTGCAGGGTCCGCGGTCGCGCGAGATCCTGCAGTCCCTCAGCGACTTCGACTTCTCGAGCCTTCCGTACTTCAGGTTCACCGAACCGGTCACGATCGCCGGCATCGAGGTCTTCATGTCCCGCACCGGGTTCTCCGGCAAGCGTGAGCCAGAGTCGTTCAGCGTCGTTGCGCGCCGAGATCAGTTCGTAGCCCAGCTCGCCGGAG
>JANLWJ010000187.1:0-2419 GCA_031364455.1 Actinomycetes bacterium
CCCTGAAGCAAGGAAAGGGCTGCAGTGACTCCGAGGGTAAGCTTCAATCGATAACGCAATATACCAAGCGTGACCCCGGGATCCTTCATGCGTAGGCTGGACGCTATATGTAGCGAGTGAAGGTGCCGTTATCGTCATCGCATGTCATGTAGAAGTTTCTCGGCCTACCCTCCTTCCATATCCACATTTGGATCGTTTGGTCTCTGCCCTCGATGAATGCTGCCGCGACTGCCGCCAGATTGTCCGCTGGGGCGAATTCGAACTGTTTTCGCTCAGTCATGAAGAAAATTCGTCCAGGGTCCTGAGCGTGCAGCAATGCGCGGATGATCTCGACGTCCTCGTCTCGATTGAACGGTAAGTTGTCGTGAATAAATAAGCCCGGGATGTCGCCGACCGCCTCGCGTGCCTTATGCAGAAATATACTCAGGCAATGGGCGATCCAAACCAAGGATACGAGTCGTTTCTCGTTCAAATATATTTCTTTGCCTGACGGCAGCATACGAACTACGTATTTTGGGTGGCCGATGAGTCTCGATTCGCCGATGAAGCTTCGACAGAATCGGTCAACGTATCTAAGTGCTACTCCTTCCGCCAAGTGCGACAGCGTAGAGTGCGAAACAAACACGCAATGACCTGCCCTGCACGCAGCCAATAGGTTGATTACCGCTGCTGGCTTGCGATCGGCGCGAATATTCTTCCAACTCCGCGTAATCGCGCGCCCTTCAGGATTTAAAGTCTCGGCCAAACGCACAGGATCCGGGATGGCGACTATGTTTACCGGTCCATTTAGATTTGGCACGATAAGACCAGACGCCATAGGATCGTTCGGTAGAATCAATCCAACTCCGGCCATGGTGTGCCAAGTGCGGTGGCCAGCCACATCTATAGACTCTTGCGGGCTAGAATCGGTGAACATTAAGAGGCACGGCATGGATTTTAATTGGAGCTAGTTCGGGGGGAAGTTGTGGTTGACATTACGATTCCAAGAAGGCAGCCGCCCGCTAGACGGCAGGTAAAGATAGATCTATACAAGCTAATGCTCGCACAATCCGATATTGGGGTAGTGGGAAAGGCTTGGTATGTGGCAGAAATAAAGCGATATTCCAAGCCCGAACTCCGCGAATTCCGCGTTATTTTTTCTGTCCGTCGGAACCGGTTACGCTAAACTCGCGCCGGCTCAAATTCTTCTGATCGGGAACACGATGTATTCGAAAATCTCCATTGCCCTGACCCTGTTCGCCTGCACCCTGCCCGCCCATGCAGACGGCACCGCCGCGGCGCTGTACAAGACCGGCACCTTGACCGTCGACGTTTCCGGCCCGGACGTCAGCATGCAACTACGCCTGCCCATGACCCGCGGCGATACCTCGGGCGGGAGCAAGCAGCCCCTGACCACGGCTGAAACTGTCGCGCGTCTGAAGGAAGCGACCAAGCTCTTCGTATTTCCGGACAAAGCCAAGTGCCGGGTGGAAAACGCCAATGCCTTCGCGGTCGACACCCAGGGCAAGCCGACCACCGCCGAGGGGAACATCCAGGCCATGTACCGGTTCCACTGCGACGGGGCGACGTCGGCCCGCATCGACAAGCTCGGCATCCGCTTGTCGGATCCGACTAAAGGGGCCAGGCTCGATTTATTAAGCGAAATTCCCGAAGGGACAGACCCCATTAAAGGAAACGGAAATTCAATAAGATAATTTCGGAGCAGAAATCCGCCTCCTTTCGCTTTTCGACTATTTATTATTCTCCGGGCAGCGGCCCGGGCAGTTCGAAGCGCTGGCGCGTTGTGCAGTAGCGGTTGGCATAGAGCCGGCCGACGGGGCGGTAGCGCTCGTCGGCAATGCGCTTGGTGAGCGAGTCGACCAGGCCGTCACGAGTGTGGATGTGAACGACTTCGCCGATGATCAGGTCGCGCTCGGGGCCCAATAAGGGCAGCATCAATCTGGGAACATCAAAATTATTTGACGGTAGTGAACTAGTTTTTTGGCGTGCGCTATGTCTACACTTCAATCTCACCTTAAGCCATTTTTTAGTGAGGTTACGCGATATGGATACCCAACAATTCGTTGAACAGGTCGTAACGATTGCGCGGACAAAAGGGTTTCGGATCGAAACCAATCGAGAAGGCCTTACGCAAATCGACTTTGGCAACAAAAAGCTTCATTCTCGGCATCTGCAGGCAATGTACCCGGAGATCATGGACGACGGCGTAACCATTTCACAGATCATCGAAAAAGTAGCTCCCGGAAGACCTTGTACATTCAAGCCCATGAAAGAGATTATTTCGGATATGAAGAACCAAGTACGTGTGGCGAGAGGTAACGAGGTCTAAGAGAACAACGGAACAACTAGAAAAACGTAGTAACGCCTGGAGAATTTCTTAGTTGCTTTCTCCGCAGTTGGGTTCCCCTTGAGGCGCGCC
>JANLWJ010000230.1:0-3154 GCA_031364455.1 Actinomycetes bacterium
GCCCCGGCTCGCCTTGGAGCCCTTGCTTCCCCTTCGGACCACGCGGTCCGGTCTGACTCCAGTTCAGCGCCCGGTAACCGGTCGGACAACCGGTCACTTTCGCCGTATTGATGACTTTCAGAGCGCCACTGCTCTTGGCGAAGCAACCGTGAATCACGCCATGGTGATCCGGGATGCTCGCCCACGCGATGCTGGTCGCCAGGAGCGCACCGCTCGCAACAATCGCAGCACCTGTTATCCACCGACGCTTGTGGCCCAGTCGCACGTTGAACCTCCTGGTTGGAACTGGGCACGCTCCGCGGATCACGGGCCCTCGGGTTTGTTCGGAACCTAGTACCCAACCGTCCAAGATTCGGGGAATCGAAAAGAAAAAGAAAAAACTTGATCAATTTGCTCGGCCAACCGACGAAAACTAATGCCGGTTATGGGGCGCAACTCGCACCTTCAGCCGCCTCCTGCAAGGGGAGCCAACTTGGCCCAGTGGCGTGGGTGACTCAGCCGGTGATGTCGCCGGTGTCGCCGTCGGGCGTCTGGTGCCAGGTCCCGTTGTCTGGGCTCGTCGCGAGGTAGTCGTACCATCCGAAGTCCAGATGAGTGAAGTGCGGGAAGTAGAGAGTGATTATCCGTGGTTCTAGACCGGTGCAGGTGCCGTCTGGCTGGCATTGTGCGTCGAAGTGTCCGATGTTCCCAGAAGTTGGGTAGACGGGGGTGAAGGGACCGCTGACGCGGAGGTAGACGGTGCCGTGTGCCGTGCCGGTGACGCCTGCACTGATTGTGCCGGTACCGGCGGGGCTGATGCCTGCATAGCTGACCCAGGTCACGTCCGCGTCACGTCTGACGCAATAGAGGCGCGGCCCGATCTTCCAGACGCGGACCCGTTCCGTCGAGGTGTCGTGGGCCCAGACGTGGCCGTCGCTGCCGAGGTCGACCAAGTTGTCGATTGTCAGTGTCCCGTCGACGACAGGTGGTTGGTCCTGACGGCAAGTGTCTGGCTTCAGGGTTGTGGCCGCGGCTTGCGGAACACCAGCGAGCACCGACAGGGCCAGCAGTGTGACGACGACGATGGAGGTCTTGCGCATCGCGGCACCTCCCTTTCGCTGTGACGCTAGACCGACGCCTTGGGGCCGTCAATGATCCAAAGAGGAGCGCCGGGGGCGCCTTCTGACTATCCGGTGCGGTCCCAACGCCCGCGCTGATTGGTGCCCGAAAGGGGGCGCCCTGGACAAAGTGAGCTACCGTTGCCTTGTGAATGAGTCTGGATCAACACCGCGAGAAGCGACGCCCGCTCCGCGGGTTTATCCGTCTGACCGCTTCGTTGAGTTGCCTGAGCACGTTGATCCCGCTGACATGACCGAGTCAGTGCCCCACTCGCAGCCTCAGCCGCCCGACGAGGACAACGCTGCGTTGAAGTACCCCGGTTAGGGCCACGGTTCTCAGACACCTTCTTGCCCCGGTGGCGCCCGAGTTGGCTAGTTGCGGATCCCCTACGAGGCCGGCTAAGGGCATACGCTGCCTCTTAGCCCTGCGAGGCCTCTATTTGGGAGGCGACCGTTTCGATGGTGCAAGCACTGAAGCAGGCATGGGTGGGCCCCACTTGCCGGACTCCTTGTGCTCGGGCAACTAGCCCTGACCATGGGGTTCGTGTTCGGTGAGGGCACGTCGAATCTGCTCGATTGGGAGAGCACGTTTGCGGGCGAGACTCTCACCCTTGCAGGCGCCGCCGCGCTGGTCGCCGGGCTATGGGTACGACCGCGGGCCTCTTGGCTTGGCAGTGCACTCATTATTCTCGGAGCGGCACTCGCCTCGATTTGGTTTTGGACATTACTTTTGATGCCGATCGCGATCGTCATCATCGTCGGCGTTGTCATCAGCCAGGTCCTTGACCCCGGAGACGTGGCCGAGACGGCGTAGCGATTTGTGGCTCGCATGGAGTCACGAATCGATGAGTCTGCAGTACGGATTGCGCGACGTCGGCCAACTCTTGTCGACGGAAACCTCCGCGTGCGTCAGTCAGCTCGAAACGCCGAGCATGGAGCCAGCCGAGAACGGCGTGGAGTGCCGTCGCCAAATTCGCCAGTCAGCATCACGCAGACGCCAGATGTCTGAGATAACGAAGGCCCCGCTGCGATCATGTCCGAGAACCGTCGCCTGCATCGAAACGGTTTGCAGTACCACGGCGTGATCACCATCAACGTCGACGTGCTGCGATTCGAGTGCGTAGTCGTGGACGACGTAGTCCGGCAAGACCTCCAACCATCGGACTCTGGGCATCGTCACCAACACCGGCTTCGAAATGATGAGCGTGTAGTCGTCGTCCAGGACTGTGCGAGCTAAGTCCACGTCACGCTCAGTAATGCACTTGTCGAACGTCGCCATGCGCGCCGTTAACTCGTCAAACCCCATAACGCGAGTTTGCCCTGTTTCTTGCGCTGGGCCAAGTCCGGAGCACTGGGCCAGCGATGAATGATGGAAGGTACACCTAACACTTGATCTGTGTGTTGTCGCTACCTCTGTTCGGTAATCGTGAACGCGATCCCGCACATTGACTCTGCGGCCGCAGTGTCCGCGGTTGCGAGACTTTGAGCCCGCAACGCGACGCCGAATCAAAGTGAAGCCAGGCCACGTGATTGACCAGACGCCCACCCAAAGGCAACCGGAGGCCCGATCGGGACGGGCGAACGTCCGCGCGTGCGGAGTTGCGGCCAGCGGGACAGAAGCCGTCGTCGGCGTGCTCTGGACAGCTAGGAGCAGGGATCGCCGTCGCGGTAGATCACATGCGGAGTGCCGCGTGGTAGCAGGAGTCCGTGGAACTGGGTGGCTTTGGGGTAAGTGAAGGTGACGGGTTCGTGTTGGAACCCGACGGAAACGGAGCAGGCACCTGCTGCAATGGCAGTGCCTGCGATGCCTTGGCGATCCCACCGTTCGTAACCTCGTCGCCCTGGTCCAGTCTGTTGAGCAGAGCATATCGGGGCATTAGACAACTCGCGTCAATGGGTCAACCGAGCAGTTCGCGCTCGACCACACCACGCAGCGCCCCACGCAGCCGCCATCGGTTCTCCAGCGACGGCTGCAGCAGTACCTGGATCCCGAGGCCGTCGAATAGACCAGCGAAACGGAGGGCAAAGTCGGCTGGGTCCACGTCGAGCGAGAACTG
>JANLWJ010000269.1:0-10368 GCA_031364455.1 Actinomycetes bacterium
CAGCACCCTGACGAGCCTGCGTGGGTGGTCGCGCCTCGTCGTAGGGGAGTCGAGTACACGGTGGCGCACCTGCCGGGTGAAGGGCGTGGTGAGCTGCTGATCGTCACCAATGACGGCGCCCAGGAGTTCCGGCTCATGGTGGGTCCGGCAGCCGGCTCGTCACCGGATGCGTGGACCGAGGTTGTCCCGGAGAGCGCAGACACACGGCTGCACGAGGTCGACGTGTTCGCTGGCCATGTGGTGCTTTCGACCGTGTCAAATGGTCGGCAACTGCTGCGCGTGCTGCCGCGGAAGGTCGTAGCGTCCGGCCGGCCGATGGCGCTCGTGGACGTGCTCACCATCGAAGCGGGGGTGCCTGGCGGTCTCGTGACGCTCTGGCACAACGAAGAACCTGATGTGGACTCAGTGCTCATCGAGGTGGAGTCGTACACCGAGCCCGGGCAGTGGTTGCGGGTCGACCTCAACTCGGGCGAGAGAACGACGATTCGTCGCCGTGAGCTCCCCAACTACGACATCGACAACTACGTCATGGATCTGCGGTGGGTCACCGCTCGCGACGGCGAACGGGTACCGGTCAAGATGGCTCGACACAAGGACACGCCCCTCAACGGATCCGCGCCGATGCTGCTCTACGGCTACGGCGCCTATGAGAGCTCGTTCTGGCCCGGCTTCGACGGATCACTTCCCAGTTTGCTCGACCGCGGTGTTGTGTTCGCGCACGCGATGATTCGCGGGGGTGGCGACATGGGGCGTCGTTGGTATCTGGATGGCTGCATGTTGAACAAGCGCAACACGTTCACCGACTTCATCGACGTGGCCGACGCGCTCGTCGCCGATGGCGTCATTGACGGTTCGCGGATCGTCTCGCGCGGGCTGTCTGCCGGTGGATTGCTTCAGGGCGCGGTCTACAGCATGCGTCCTGACCGCTGGCGGGCAGTCGTAGCCGAGGTCCCCTTCGTTGACGCGATCAGCTCGATGCTCGATCACAACGTCCCACTCACCGCGAATGAGGTCGACGAGTGGGGTGACCCGCGGATCAAGGAGCAGTTCGACTACATGTTGTCCTACTCGCCCTACGAGAACGTGCCCGTTGAGGGGCGCCCCGAGCTCCTGGCAACTGGCGCGCTGAACGACCCGCGCGTCATGGTCCACGAACCGGCCAAGTGGGTGGCGCGGATCAGGACGACTGCACAGCCGGGCGACGCACGGACCCTGTTCCGCGCCGAGCTTGGCGAGGGTGGCCACCACGGTCCGGCCGGGCGCTATGCGCACCTTGCGTACGAGGCTGAGGTGGCCGCGTTCATCCTGCAGGCCGTGGACAAAGTGACTAGCTGACGGTCCGCCGGAGACTTGACGCTGAGCAGGCTGCGTGTCGCGCCGGGCTAGCGTTGTGTTCGTCGGACTTCAACCGCACGCTAAACCCATGTTCGAAGAAGGACAGCTCTATGCGCCGGTCACCCGCGAGGGTGACGAGGTCACTGTTCACCTGGCAGCTGACCACCCCGGGGTAGCCGACCTCGAGTACCGCGAGCGCCGCAACGCCATCGCAGCCGCGGCACTTGACTGGCGTCCCGGTGACCCGCTTCCGGTGATCGACTACACCGACGACGAGCACGAGGTTTGGCAGGTCGTCTGCCGCGAGCTGAAGGCTAAGCACGAACGCCTGGCACCTCGCGAGGTGGTCAACGCCGGGGAGCAGCTGCGGTTGCCAGCTGACCACATCCCGCAGCTCGACGAGGTCAACGAGCTGCTCGCACCCCACACGGGTTTTCGGTACCAACCGGCGGCGGGTTTGGTGCCGTTGGCCGAGTTCTACGGGTCGCTGGCCGACAGCGCCTTCTGGTCGACCCAGTACATCCGCCACGCGTCGCTACCGCTCTACACACCAGAGCCTGACGTCGTCCACGAGGTGATCGGGCATGCCACCACCTTGGCGAGCCCGCGGCTGGCTGCGCTCTACCGGGCAGCCGGCGGTGCCGCGCGACGCTGCACTGCGCCAGCGGCGTTGGAGTTCGTCAGCAAGGTCTTCTGGTTCTCACTGGAGTTCGGGGTGCTTCGTGAGGGGGGCGAACCCAAGGCCTACGGAGCCGGGCTGCTCTCCAGCTATGGAGAGATCGAGGAGTTCGGCAACGCTGACCTGCGACCCCTAGACATCCCGTTGATGGGAACTGTCACGTACGACATCACCCACTACCAGCCGGTGCTGTTCTGTGGAGACTCCCTCGAACATGTCGAGGATGTCGTGGGTGGGTTCTTCGAAAGCGTCGACGATGCACTGGTCGAGGAGCTCATGGCGCTGGTCCCGGCCCCCTGATCAGCAGGCAGGCACTGGGCACAGACCGGCGCAGAAGGCAAAGGTGACGGAAGGCCCTCCGGCACGGGATTATGGGGGGGTGAATGACTCGACTCCAGAAACCTTCGCCGACCTCGGCCTCCATCCCAAGCTCCTCGCCGCGTTGATCGCGCTCGGCTACGAGGAGCCAACGCCCATCCAGCGCGAGGCGATCCCGCTGCTGCTCGATGGCCAGGACGTCCTCGGCCAGGCCGCCACTGGAACGGGCAAGACCGCTGCCTTTGCGCTGCCGATCCTGCACCAGTTGCCCGAGGGTCACCGCGGCGACCGCCCCTCGGCACCCGTGCTCGTACCAACGCGCGAGCTCTGCGTCCAGGTCTCCGAGGCGCTGCACCGTTATGGCAAGGGCCGCGGTGCCAGGGTGCTGCCGATCTACGGCGGCCAGCCCATCTACCGCCAGCTGCGTGAGCTGAAGAACGGAGTCGACGTCGTCGTCGCAACGCCGGGACGCGCGCTCGACCATGTGCAGCGCGGAACGCTCAAGCTCGACGCCGTAGCGACCGTCGTACTCGACGAGGCCGACGAGATGCTCGACATGGGCTTCGCAGACGACCTCGAGGGCATCTTGTCGGCGGCTCCCAAGCCGCGGCAGACAGTGCTCTTCTCGGCAACCATGCCGTCGCGTATCTCCAAGATCGCGCGCACCTACCTCTCCGACCCAGTGCGGGTCGAGATCGAGCGCGAACAGGTCGCGGCCGGTGAGAGCCCCAAGGTGAAGCAGTCGGCGTACATCGTGCCGCGCTCGCACAAGCCAGCGGCGCTCGGTCGCATCCTCGATGTCGAGTCGCCGACTGCGGCGATCGTCTTCTGCCGCACCCGCGCCGAGGTCGAGTTCCTCGCCGAGTCGCTCAACGGTCGCGGCTACCGCGCCGAGGCGCTGCACGGCGGCATGGACCAGAAGCAGCGTGATCGTGTGATGAGCCGGCTCCGCTCGGAGAAGGCTGACCTCATCGTTGCTACCGACGTCGCTGCGCGCGGACTTGACATCGAGCAGCTCACACATGTCGTCAACTACGACGTTCCATCCGCGCCCGAGTCGTACGTGCACCGCATCGGACGCATCGGACGCGGTGGGCGCGAGGGCGTCGCGATCACGTTGGCCGAGCCGCGTGAGCACCGCCAGCTGAAGACGATCGAGCGGGTCACCAAGAACAAGATCGCCGTGCAGAAGGTGCCGACGGTTGCCGACCTCCATGCGCGGCGTCTCGAGGCCACTCGCGCCGCGCTCGAAGACATCCTGATCGCCGGCGACCTCGGTCATGTCGGAGTTGTGGTTGAGTCGCTGACTGACGAGTACGACGTCATCGAGGTGGCCATGGCTGCCGTCAAGCTGGCGCACGAGGCCGTAGCCGGTCCGTCAGACGAGGATGAGATCCCCGAAGCGTCTGCGTCGAGCGAGAGCGACACCGGCCGAGGTAGGGACAAGGGCGGTAAGGGGAAGCGCACAGGCAAGGACGCAGGCAAAGGCGCCTCCAGCGCACGCGGGGAGCACAAGGATCGACCACGATCCGCTGCTGGCGGCACGGCCCGGGTGTATGTCGGAGCTGGCCGTACGGGAGGCGTCCGACCGCAGGACCTCGTCGGTGCCATTGCGGGGGAGACCCGGCTGACCGGGCGGGACATCGGGGCTATCGAGATCACCGACCGCTTCTCGCTGGTCGAGGTGCCGTCCGACTCGGTCGACGAGGTCGTCAGCGCTCTGCGTGCGACGCGGATCAAGGGCCAGAAGGTGCAGGTCCGCCCTGACCGCGACGCGCCGTCGTCATCGTCTCGGCCGCCAGCGCGGTCGTCGGGCAAACCGCCGTCGGCCTCGTCAAGTAAGTCGTCAGGCAAGTCGAGCGGCAAGTCGTCCGCTCGGACGCCGGCCAAAAGCTCAGGCAAGGCAGCACCCCGGCCGCGTGGCGGCCGCTAAGCGGGGTACGGCAGACTCCAGGGTGCGCCAGGAGAGGGCGTAGCACCGACTGCATCGGAGGGTCCATGTCTGACAGCCACCGCATCTCGCTTCCTGCGGACGGGATCACCGCGGTCCCGGTCGCCGGAGAGGCGGTAACCGGTACGAAGTCGTCGCAGGTGTCGTCGCCCTTTGACGGCTCCCGCCTCGGAGACGTACCGCTGCTCGGCGATGCAGAGGTGGACCGGGCCGTCGCCGCTGCGAAGTCGGCGCTGCACGACCAGCCGCTCGCGCCCTGGCAGCGTGCGGATATCCTCGAGAAGGCCGCAACCCTGCTGCGCGAGCGCCAGGAGGAGTTCGCCCAGATCGTCTCCCGCGAGGCCGCCAAGCCGATCAAGACTGCGCGCGTCGAGGCCGACCGCGCAGCTGGAACATTCGCCTTCGCCGCCGTGGAGGCACGCAAGCTGGCCGGTGAGGTGATCCCGATCACCGCTGCCCCCGGCGGCGACACCAAGGTCGCCTACACGATGCGCGTGCCAATCGGTGTCGTCGGTGCGATCAGCCCGTTCAACTTCCCGCTCAACCTGGTGGCGCACAAGGTCGCCCCCGCGATCGCTGCCGGTTGTCCCGTCGTCCTGAAGCCGGCCGGTCAGACTCCGTTCAGCGCGATCGCGCTCGCCTGGCTGCTGATCGAAGAGTGTGGACTCCCGGCGTCCTACCTGTCGGTCATCACCGGACCTGGATCGGTCGTCGGCAACTCCATCGTCGACCACCCCGACATCGCGCTCATCACCTTTACCGGGTCGCCTGAGGTTGGCTGGGGGATCAAGTCGCGGGCACCGCGTAAGCACGTCGGGCTCGAGCTCGGCAACAACGCGCCGGTCATCATCGCTGAGGACGGCGACTGGAAGAAGGCAGCCGACAAGATCAAGACTGCTGGCTTCTCGCACGCCGGTCAGTCGTGTATCTCGACCCAGCGCATTCTGGTGCACCAGTCATTTGCTGATGAGTTCACCGAGTACCTCGGATCGCTGGTTGCCTCACTTGTTGTCGGCGACCCGACCAGCGAAGACACCGATGTCTCAGCGCTGATCTCGCGCAACGAGCGCGACCGCGTCAAGGGCTGGGTCGACGAGGCGGTGGCGCAAGGCGGTCGCATCGTGACCGGTGGCGACATCGATGCCAACGGCGTCCTGGTCCCCACTGTGATCGCGAACGCCAAGCCAGAGATGCAGGTGTGCATCAATGAGGTATTCGGCCCTGTCGTTGCCATCCAGGCGATCGACTCGGTCGACGAGGGTCTGAAGATTGCGAATGACACCGCCTACGGGCTGCAGGCGGCGATCTTCACCAACGACATATCGACGGCGTTCGAGGCGGTGCGCACGCTCGACTTCGGCGGGGTGCTCGTCAACGAGGTGCCGACGTGGCGCGCTGACCAGATGCCCTACGGCGGCATCCGCGACTCAGGGAACACCCGCGAGGGCCCGGCCTACTCGGTTCAGGAGATGACCGAGACGCGTCTGGTCATCATCGAGACCGCCCGCTAACCCAAGAACGACGCATTCACCCGCACTGGTGGAACAACCACTGGGTTCACCCTGTGGACACCGCCTCCGCGTCCGGGTCGATTCCTAGTCGCCCGTAGGCCAGTTCGACGGCGCGCGAACGCGAGCCGAGTACGGCCTGCAGCGAACGCATCGTCGTCGAGCACACCGCGCTGTCGACCTTCTCGATCGCCGATGGTCTGGGGCGCGAGCCCAGGGCATCGTGTGCCCAGTTAGGGAGTAGGTCGGTCGCGGCGCGCACCAAAACCTCGTATGGCGCCCACGCTCCGACCGGAAGGGCGCGGCCGGGAAAGCGTAGGAAGCCAGCAACCGCCCGAGCCTCCGGACCGCCGCCAATCTCGTCCCGGAACGAGTCGAAGGCCTCGGCCAGCTCGTCGACCGTCATCGGCGGGCTGTCCACACCTAGCGGCCGTGCCAGCTGGGCCATCTCTGCGACGTACTGGTCGGCGTCGACCGTGCCGCGTCCGAAGCGCTGGTAGGCGACGAGCATCGAGTCGGTGAGCCCGATGTGGACCCAGAGCAGTAGCCGTGGGTCCTGGGCCGAGTAGGGGCGTCCGTCGGGTGCGGTGCCGGCGACGCGTTCGTGGACGCCGCGCACCATCGCTGCGGTCTGCTCGGCCTGTGCGCTCGAGCCGAAGGTGGACGTCGTGACGTAGAGGTTGGTGCGCTGCAGCCGGCCCAGCGGGTCGGTGCGGTAGTTGGAGTGCTGCTCTACGCCCGCAAGGGCGAGCGGATGGCAGGCCTGCAGCAGGAGTGCTCGGGGGCCTCCGACGAGGGTGGCCAGCGATCCGTTCACCTGCCAGGCGGCGCTGTCTGGTCCGAACCATCCGGCGTCCCCCGGCGCTCCGATCGCCTTGACCCAGGGAGGTTCGCCGTTGGGGTCGCCGGACAAGATGGTCCGGAAGGTACGACGGACGACGTCGCCTGCTGGGGTCAGAAGGGGCAGACTGCTCATCGGTCCAGGATGCCGATCTCTGGGCGATAGTGCAGGTCGAGGAGTGCGATGCACCCGAGCAATGTTCGAGTCCAAGAGGCGTTGGACGCCGCCGGCGTCACCGCTGACGTGCGACGGCTTCCCGAGTCGACGCACACGGCGGCCGCTGCCGCCGAGGTGCTCGGTTGCGAGATCGGTGCAATCGCCAACAGCCTGGTGTTCATGGCCGACGATGCCCCCGTCCTGGTGATGGCCAGCGGTGCCGCGAAGGTGGACACCGATCTACTGGCCGAGGTGATCAGTGTGACGGAGGTACGCAGAGCCACTCCAGAGGAGGTGCGTGCTGCGACTGGGTTCCCGATCGGGGGAGTGGCTCCTGTTGGCCATCCGGCACCGTTGTCGACCTGGATCGACGTCGACCTCGAGCACTTCCCCGAGATCTGGGCAGCTGGCGGGACGCCCGACAGCATTGTTGGCCTGACCTACGTGGCCCTGGTGACGGCGACCGGTGGTACCCCCACCCGCGTCAGGTGAGCCCGCCGACTGTCCCCTTGGGTGTCAGTTTCGGACGCCGAGTGTCCGTGCAGGCGCCGATACGATGACGTCCGGCCGGCTTCGACGCACACTCGGCGCTGCAAACCGACCCCCAGGATTGCACTCGGACGGACGGACGGAGGTCTGGTGGATTTCCTGCGTTTTCGGGCTCAAATTCGCGGCGAGACCGCAGGAAATCCGCCACTTCGGCGAGCTTGACGCGGTTAGCTGCGGAGCGCGCCAAGGACGTCCACGCCGACCCTGAGGAAGTTCTTCCAGTTGCGGGGCTCTGGTGGGTAGAAGATGAACTCGGTGAAGCCCAGCGGCGCGAACTTCTCGACAAGTGCCGGGACGGCGCCGGGGTCGCTCCAGGCGTCGAACGCGTCGTCGAGCGCGAGCAGCGACCTGGTCAGCGTCTCAGGGTCGCGCCCGATCTCGGCCAGGTAGTCGTCGAGCATCGCGGTGCGCTCACTGATCTGACGATGGAACTCGTCGACGTCGGTGATGTCGATCCAGGCGTTCCAGGTATCTGCCATTCGCGCAGCCATCTTGGTGATCCGTGGACCGTTGCCGGCCAGTGCGATCGGCAGCCGCGGCTTCTGGACGCAGCCAGGAGCCATCGCCGCGTTCTCGTACTGCGTGAATGTCCCGGTGAAGTCACTGGTGTCCATGCGGAGGAGCCGGTCGATGACCTGCGTGCCCTCTTCGAGCCGGGCGACGCGCTCCTTGGCTGACATCTCGAAGGCCGGGCGACCCGCCATGAGCTGGTCCTCGACCTGGCCGCAGCCCAGGCCGAGGACGAAGCGGCCATTGCTCAGCTGGTCGACGGTCATGGCGAAGCGGGCGACCTGCACCGGGTCGCGCCAGGTCAGGTTGGTGACCATCATCCCGAGCTCGAGGTTCTCGGTCTCGGTCGCCAACGCACCGAGGGTGATCCAGGGGTCGAGCAGCGGTGAGCTGCGCTGGCGCCAGTCCCCGAGGGTGTCGCCAATCCAGGCGGTGTCGAACTCGGTGTCCTCCATCCGGAGCGCAAGATCCTGGCCGTGCTCAGGGTCGCGGGGCAGTACGTAGACACCGAACGAGAGGTCTGGCATGTCCGTGATCGTGCCACAGTCGCTATCAGGGACACTGGTCCCCATGCGTCTTCGAATCTCAGGTGTGGTGGCGGTCGTCGCCTCCGCCGTCGTGTTGGGGTCGAGCGGTGTCACGACGGTGCAGGCGACGGGCGACGGATCAGCGGCAGCGGCCAAGCCCAAGGTGGCCCGCCTTGTCGCCGTCGGTGACATCGCCTGCGATCCCGACAGCCCCTACAACGACGTCGCCGGCTACTGCCAGTACGACCGGGTTGGGACGCTCGTGAAGCGAATGGTCAACCGGGGGGCGGACTGGTTCATCACGCTCGGCGACGCGCAGTACGAGTACGGCACGTACAACGACTTCCGCCGGGGGTTCCACCGGGCGTTCCGCGACGTCCGATCGGTAACGAAGGCGATCGCGGGTAACCATGAGTACTACACCGAGAATGCTCGCGGACACTTCCGCTACTGGGGCAAGCGCGCGGGTAGTCGAAAGCAACCATGGCGGACGTTCACCCCGGTCGCAGGTTGGCGAGTCGTACTCCTCGACTCCAACTGTGAGTACGTCGGAGGGTGTGGGCCAGACTCGCGCCAGGGCAAGTGGTTGCGCCGCACCATGGCCGCCAACAGCCGGACGTGCACCGTCGCCATGTGGCATCACCCGCTTCAGACATCCGGCGGGTACGCCGGCAATGTGGACAGCAAGGCGCGAGCTCTCAAGCTCTGGAAGATCGCCAATGCCGGCGGCGTCGACCTTGTGCTCAACGGCCATGACCACATCTACGAGCGGTTCGCCAAACGCAGCGACATCCAGCAGTTCGTGGCCGGTACCGGCGGCAAGAACCACTACGGGATCACGACCAAGGCCCCCGGCAGTCGCAAGCGGATCGGCGACCGATACGGAGTGTTGCGACTCGACCTCTCCAGCGATGGCACCTACCGCCACGCGTTCGTCACCGCTGCCGGTAACGTCGTCGACCGCGGCCAGGTGCGCTGCACGAACGAGCCCCAGGCCTAAGAGCGCCTCAGGCGGAGGTGCGCAAGGCCCGGTGCGGGCAGGCTCGGGCTGCGGCCTTCGCTTGCCGAACCAGCGACGCGTCGGCATCTGCCTCGAGAACCGGAAACCCCCAGCGGTCGAGCGTGACTACGTCGGGGGCGACCAGGGCGCACATGCCGACGCCGTCACAGCGGGCCGCATCGAGCTCCAGTGCTGGCTTCCTCATCACGCTGCCTCCTGGCCGGGAACGGCGATGTCGTGTCGGCGGGTGCAGCGCTTGCTGCGCCGGTGAGCGGGGAGATCTTCGGCGAAGACCTGCAGTGCCGAGCCCAGCATTCGAATCGCACCGTCCGGGTGGTGGCAGGCACCGCGTCCGGCTACCTCGGCCGAGATGCGTTCGAGCCGCGCGACGTCGCTGCGACGCGCGTGACCGGAGGCGACCCGTTCCATGATCTCGGCAAGCGAGTCGAGGCCGAATAAGCATGGCCCGCACTGTCGCGCGCTTGACCCCGCCAGGTGCTGGATGATTTGGGCGGTGACGGCGATGCCACAGCTGGACCGCGGGAGGGCCATCACGATCCCGGCGCTGGTCAGCGTCTCCAGTGCGCCGACCGGCTGCATGGCGACGTCCTCCCACCGGTGCCAGGTTCCGCCGTACCCACCGAGCAGCACTGCGGTGGTGTCGCCACCGCCGAGGCGTTCGACCAACGACGAGAGTCTCTCGTTCGGGTCGGCGTCGACGACGGTCTGTCCAGAGGTGGTTGTCACGGTCAGCAGACGGCTCTGCGCCGGCGCGAGGCCCGCCGCGAGCAGGCCAACCCGGGCCAGCGTCTCGACGTTGTGGACGAGTGTTGGCCGGCCGTCGACTCCGCTGACGGCGGCGGGCACGGTCCGCGTCTGGGGTAGTGCAGGCCCGCCCGAGAGTGCGCGCACGATCGCGCTCGACTCTCCACTCAGGTAGCGAGCGGGGCCTTCGGCGATCCGAATGGGCACGTCAGTGACGCCGGCGGCCTGG
>JANLWJ010000301.1:0-6426 GCA_031364455.1 Actinomycetes bacterium
CGGCGGAACAGCTGTCCTTCTCGCAGCGATGCACCGCACGGGCGTCGACCGGTTGGTGCTCGCCTCCTCGATGGTCGTGTACGGCGAGGGCCGGTACGACTGCCCCGAACACGGGCTCCAACCTGCTCCCCCTCGCACCCAGTCCGCCCTGGAGGCTGGACAGTTCGAACCGACTTGCGGGATCTGTGGAGCGCCCATGACGCCGGGCCTTGTGCAAGAAGACGCCCCTTTCGACCCTCGCAACACCTACGCTGCATCGAAAATCGCGCAGGAGTACCTCACCAACATCTGGGCCAACCAAACCGGTGGCAGCGCCATCGCCCTGAGGTACCACAACGTCTACGGCCCTGGGATGCAGCGGGATACGCCGTACGCCGGAGTGGCCAGCATCTTTCGGTCAGCACTGCTCGGAAGCGAGGCACCACAGGTCTTCGAGGACGGCAAGCAGCGACGCGACTTCGTGCATGTCGCCGACGTGGCACGCGCGAACATCGCCTCAATCAACGCTGTCACCCGGGACGCCACAGCACCCTTCCGCGCCTACAACGTCGGGTCAGGGGAAATGCGTTCCGTTCACGACATGGCACGGGCGCTGGCTGAGGCGCTCCAAGGCCCCCAGCCGGTCGTCACCGGCCAGTTCCGACTCGGCGACGTCCGCCACATCACCGCAGACTCGCAGCGCATCGGCCGTGAACTCGGTTGGATCCCAGACGTGTCGTTTGCCGACGGCATGCGCGAACTCGCCGCGGAAGAGTCTGACGGATGACGTGATCATCAGGTAGGCACCAGCGCTTGCCCCCTCCATGGCAACATCTAACAGTAGCCTTACCGATCATTTGGCATCTGGTGCTGGGCTTGGCCAAGCGCCAAGATGATCGAAGCCGACCACTGGTCCCCCCAACTGTGAGCAACGGAGTGAGTATGAGCACGATCGAAGAACGACTTTCCCCCGTCCTGCAAACCGCTGCAGCGCACGCCGCCGCGGTCGATACCGAAGGTGAGTTCCCCGAAGCCGCCGTCCAAGCACTCCGGGACTCCGGGCTACTGGGGCTTACGCTGCCGACCGACGTCGGAGGCCTCGGCGCCGGTCCGGTTGAGTTCGCCGCAGTCGCCCAACAACTAGCCAACGCCTGCGGTTCCACCGCCATGATCTACCTGATGCACATCTCGGCAGCCATGCCGATTGCCTCAGCACCCCCCAACATCCCCGGCGTTGTCGAAGACCTCGCCAGCGGCGCGGCCCTTGGAACCCTCGCATTCAGCGAGCGCGGATCGCGCAGCCACTTCTGGGCACCTGTCTCAAGGGCTGAACGCGAGGCAGGGCAGATCCGACTGCGTGCTGACAAGAGCTGGGTCACTTCCGCCAGCTGGGCCGACACCTACGTCATCAGCACCCTTTCAGCCGACGGCGCTGGACCTACCGACACCGACCTCTACGTGATTGGCCGCGAGGCAGAGGGCGTCAAAGTTGCTGCGCCGTGGCAAGGTATGGGCCTTCGCGGCAACGCTTCTTCACCGATGACTATTGACACGCTAGTTGACGAAGGCACCCGGATCGGCGAGGCAGGATCCGGGTTCGCCACGATGATGAACGTCGTCTTGCCCTGGTTCAACCTCGGCAACGCTTCCATCACTCTCGGTCTGGCCCAGGCCGCTTTGGACGCTTCTGTCACCCATGTCACCGGGGCGCGCCTCGAGCACCTCGACTCACGCCTCGCCGACCTGCCGACCATTCGGGCGCGCATCGGCCGCGCCGGCATCATGTTGGCCGCTCAGCAGGAGTACGTACGTGCCACCGCCCGCAAGATCGCTGAACCAGACGACTCAACGATGATGTACGTCCTCGGGGCACGCGCGTCAGCCAACGAGGCAGCGCTCACCATCACCGACGAGGCGATGCGTGTCTGCGGCGGCGCCGCATTCTCCAAACACCTTCCGGTCGAGCGTGCCTTCCGAGATGCCCGTGCGGGTTACGTAATGGCGCCCACTGCCGATATCCTCTACGACTTCTACGCCAAAGCACTCTGCGGAATGGATCTCTTCTGATGCAACCGATCCTCGTCGGTGCTGTCGCTTACACCGCCAACGTCGTGCCCATCTGGGAAGGCATTCGCGACTACTTCCGCGGCTCTGAGGTCGAGATGGACTTCGTGCTCTTCTCCAACTACGAGCGGCAGGTCGAGTCGCTGCTTGCGGGGCACATAGACCTGGCGTGGAACACCAACCTCGCCTACGTGCGAACAGTCGGTCGCACGAACGGCGAGTGCCGAGTGCTCGCTATGCGCGACTCAGACCTCGTCTTCCAGACGGTGTTCGTCGCCCGCAATGGTGCCGACTACAAGAACCTGACTGACCTCAAGGGTTCGCGCGTGGCACTGGGGTCACGCGACTCGGGGCAGGCGCGCATCTTGCCTCAGAAGTTCCTGGCCGATGCCGGCCTCACCGAAGGTGACATTCAGCTGGTCATCTTCGATTCAGATGTCGGCAAGCATGGTGACACCGGACGCAGCGAGCTCGACGCCCTTCGTGCCGTACTCGACGACGAGGCAGACGTGGCCGCACTCGGCATCACCACCTGGAACCAGCTCACCCAGGCCGGCGAGGTCGGCGTCAAGGCCGTCTGGACCAGCCCGGAGTACTGCCACTGCAACTTCACTGCGCTGCCCACCCTCGACGAGGCCCGGGCCGAGAAGTGGGTGTCGCACCTGCTCAAGATGGACTGGGACAACCCCGAGCACCGTCAGATCCTGGAGATGGAAGGGCTCAAGAAATGGGTGCGCCCCCAGCTGGACGGATATGCGGCACTGTTTGAAGCCGTGAACGAACAGCAGATTCCTGACACCTGGTGACCGTTTCCGACAGCGATCGCGCACGCTTGGCCATCCGTCTGGTCGAGGCGGTCAACGCTGCGGCCACTGGCACCACGGTGCTGGTGCCGCTGCACCACCCCGACGAGGTCGACGTCGTCGACCAGTGGTGCAAACGCACTGACAACTCTGTGCTCGCCATTCACGACGACGCAGTCGAGGTGTATCGGGGGCGGTTGTCTGACCCCTCCAGCAGTTTGCCAGCTGATCGCATGCCGGGATCGCGACTGTGGATGTACACCAACTTTCACTGCAACCTCGCTTGCGACTACTGCTGTGTCTCATCATCGCCGAAGACCGATCCACGCTCGCTCAGTGTCGACACCGTTCGCCGGGCGGTCAACGAGGGCATAGCTACCGGGGTCCAAGAGCTGTACTTGACCGGCGGTGAGCCATTCATGCACCCAGACCTGGCCGAGATAGTCAGTGTGTGTACATCGTCAGCACCAACAGTGATGCTGACGAACGGCATGCTCTTTCGCGGCAGTCGGCTGAAGGTGCTGGACGCCATGCCGCGAGACAACCTCATCTTGCAGATCAGCCTCGACTCCCCCACTCCTGACCTGCACGACCTCCATCGCGGAGCGGGCAGCTGGCAGCGGGCCGTCGACGGCATCACCACCGCTCGCTCAATGGGGTTCAACGTGCGGCTGGCTGCCACCCTGGCGGCCGGCGAGCCCCATCAAGAGGCAGCGCTGAACGCCCTGAGTGAAAAGCTCGACCTACGTCCTGAGGACACCGTCGTGCGCCGGATCGCGAAGCAAGGCGTCGCCACCCGAGGCGTGGTGATCTCACGCGGAACCGTGGTGCCCGAGGTCTGCCTGACCGCGACCGGCGTCTACTGGCACCCGGTCAGCGCCACCGATCCCGACATGCGCGTAACGAGTGACATCTTTCCGTTGGAAAAGGCGATCGACGTCATCCGTACCGAGTTTCTCGATTATCGGCGGAAAGGAGACATGCTTGCAGCCGCCTTCCCCTGCGCCTGACCTCACGGAGACCCGATTCAAGGTGCTGCGACTCTGAGCGCTCTCGGTGAGTGCTGCGCGCCGGTGGTATTACCGAATTGATATGTAAGAGCGCAGGCCCTCGCCCTGAGTAGCGAATCGCTCTAGGGTCAGCATCACCGACTCGAACGGAAGGACGACACCGTGTCCTCGGATGCCCAGTCATCAAACACAGCCGGCGTCGCAGCTCGCAGCGGTATGGGGACTGGCGGTATCGGATTGGTCTTGGCCAATGACAGATTCGCGCAGGTGGCCATCGTTCTCACGCGCATCACGGTCGCGTTCTTGTGGATTCAGAACACCCGCTGGAAGGTTCCACCTGACTTCGGCGAGGACGCCGGTCGCGGCCTCTACGCCTTCACAAATGATGCGATCGATCACCAGGTGTTCGGCCCCTATGCGGCGTTCGTCGATAACGTGATCCTGCCCAACCTCGCAATCTTTGGCTGGATCGTTCTCTTCACGGAGGCGGCCATCGGCGCCACGCTTCTCATGGGATTCGCGACTCGCCTAATGGGACTTGTCGCAGTCGGCCAGGCCGGTGCCATCTTCTTGTCCGTAAGTCAAACCCCCGGCGAGTGGCCCTGGTCGTACTACCTGATGATGGTCGGCGGCCTGGTGCTCGCTGGTGTCGGCGCCGGACGCGTCCTTGGGCTGGACGCGGTCCTGCGTCCGCGCCTGCTCGCTTCTCATGGATTGTGGCGACGATCGGCGCTGGTCACGTGAACAGCGAGCAGCGCCCGATTCCACGCGACATTGCCGCTGGCCTTCGGTGGCTGGCCGGTCTGTCACTTGTCAGCGTGATCTTCCTTGCCACCCCGCAGGGCGATGCCTATCGCTGGGTCGACATGACCTGGCCGGCTTTCGCCGTCATCGCCATCGCGGCAATCGGCGGCTTCGTGGCCTCGCAAGGCAACGCCATGGTGGCCCTCGGGTCAGCAGCAGTCTGTTTCGGAGCAGCCCTCGTCCAGTTCATCTCCAGCGCCAGCGGTGAACCGGGGATCTTGAGCGGCAACGCCTCAACGTGGACATTGCTCGCGGCTTTCGGGCTGGGGTACCTCGTCCTCGCTCTGGTTGACCGCATTCCTTCGGCGCCTCGTGCAAAGTAAGGACAGCGCGCCGATCGGCATCATCGGTGGCAGCGGGCTGTACGAGTTCTTCGACTCTGCAGCCAGCCGGACCGTCGATACCCCCTACGGGCCACCGTCTGCGGCGCTGACCCAGGGCGTGGTTCAAGGGCGCAACGTGGTGTTCCTTCCACGACACGGAGAACATCACGAGTACCCGCCGCATCTCATCAACTATCGGGCGAATCTCTGGGCGTTGGCCTCGCTCGGCGTGCAACAAGTGCTGGCCCCGTGCGCCGTCGGATCACTGATCCCTGCCTTTGATGCAGGATCGTTCGTGATTCCCGATCAGCTCATCGACCGCACGACGGTGCGCGAGAGAACATTCGTCACCAACGGCGTGAACCACGTTCCCTTTGCAGATCCCTATTGCCGCGATGGACGCCGTGCAGTGGGCAAGGCCGGTGACGACGTGCTCGGCGAACCCCTGCACGCCACCGCGACAATGGTGGTGATCGACGGGCCGCGTTTCTCCAGTCGTGCGGAGTCCCAGTGGCACGTCCAGGCTGGCGGCTCGTTGGTCAACATGACGGGGCAGCCGGAAGCCGGGCTCGCGCGGGAACTCGGCCTCTGTTACACGGCCATCGCCCTTGTAACTGATACGGACGCCGGCATCGACGGTGGTTCTGGAGTCACGCAGGACGAAGCCATCGCCGTCTTCCGGCGCAGCATGGGCACGATGCGGAAGCTTCTTGCAAAAGCTATTGGCCTCATGCCAGAACTCCGCACGTGTGCGTGCGTGCAAGCGCTGGATGGGCTCACACCAGACTGGCTGCCCATTACCCCAGCGTGAGCGACCGCTGCATTACCAAGGTGTCAGTGCGATGTGCGCCAGAACGACTACCACTATTGCCTGGGCACTGAGCCACAGCCTCGTTCGATTTGGCGGGATTGCGATCACCGCGAACAGTACCCACGTACTGAACGGGAGCCAGATCCGCTCAACCTCTCCTTTGCTCAGACCTCCGAGCGTCGCCATGACGACACATGCAAGTGCTGCGGCCGTCAGCGGGGCCGTCGATCCGACCGGGCTTCGCAGCGTTGCTCGGGCGGAAGTCCAGCCAGGCGATACTCCGGTGGACGCCACGACCGCCGCTCCTGCCCGACGAGCTCCAACGATCGCCGCTGGGCCGATCGCTAGCGAGAACGCTGCGAGGTTCGCCCACACCCAGTAGCTATAGGGGCGAATGCCACCTAGTCCGTCGTGGTAGCGGTCTACCACCACCGCATAGCCGTCCAACCACGAAAACCCCGACACGGTGACGACGAGGACGACAGCAAAGAACCCCAAAACCACCAGAAGGACAGTGCGCCACCGAGCTCTGCTCACCAGCACCGCAGCGCCGATTCCCAGAGCCAGCACCATTCCGTACGACACATAGACCGACAAACCCATGGCCAAGCCGCCGCAGATTGCTGCGATGC
>JANLWJ010000102.1:0-3656 GCA_031364455.1 Actinomycetes bacterium
GAGCTGCCGCGCCTCGCCCTTCGGGTCAGGGAACCAGCCCGGGGCTGCCACTGTCGGCGCCGCCGCCGGAGCCGCAACAGGAGCGGGAGCAGCTGCAGCCGCTGGTGCGTTCCACTGATCCACAAGAGGCGCTGACGCACCACCTGCAGCGACTGTCCCAGCGGCTGGACGGCGCCCGCGCACCAGTCCGACGATCAGCAGGACCACGCCGATAAACGCGACCAACGCGCCGATCCCTACCAGTGCGAGCCAGGCGAGCGCACTGCCAAAAGAGCTGGCGATGCTCGGTGCCACGATGATCTGTTGGCCATTGCCGAGCACCTGGATGCGGTGCACCCCTGGCTCGACGACCGTGAATCGAGCCGCACCCGTGAACTGCTCGTTACCGCGGTCGACCGTCTCGGTGAGCGTCAGCGCCTCCACCGGGACCGATGCCCCGGACGCGCTGACCACCTCAACGGCGCTCGGCGTGATGGTGACTGAGCTCACCCGCCTTGGACCGGTCTGCTCGTAGACGACGTAGGTACCTTCGTCGAGATCCACGGTGAAGTCGGCCGGAGTCGCACGGACGGGGGCAGTGAAGGTCGCGATCACCTTGCTACCGGCTGTCCCGATGAAGAAAGCTCCCCCAACAACACCAAGGAGGACACCGGCGATCAGCAGACCGACCCCCCACCACACGAGGGGACGACGCGACTTGGACGTGGCAGGCGTGTCAGTAGTCACCCGTTCATGATGGCAGAGCAGACTGGTCGAATGCAGGTAACCGTCGGCGGGATCCCCATCGACTTCGAGGTGCGTGGCGAAGGGACGCCCGTTCTTCTCATCCATGGCTGGTCCTGCGACCGCCGCTACATGCAGGACGATCTTGAGCCCGTCTTCGCCGGCCGCCCCGGATGGCAACGCATCTATCTGGACCTTCCCGGCCACGGCAAGACGCCAGCCCCCGACTGGCTCGCGACTCAGGCTCAGATACTCGAGATCGTGCGGGGGTTCATCGACACCGTTGTTCCACAGGGACGGCTCGCCGTTGCCGGCAGCTCGTATGGTGGGTATCTGGCGCTCGCCGTCCTCCGCACCATGGCCGAGCGACTGCTCGGGGTCGCCCTTCTGATCCCGGACGTACCTGCAGCCGACGGCAGCCGCGACACCGAAGGAAACGTCACCTTCTTCGAAGACCCCTCCATCTTCGCCGACCTCGCCCCCGACGAAGAATGGATTCCCAAGACCTTGGTCAGGCACGAACAGCGCATGTTGGAGGCCATCCGCTCCGGCGACATGCCTGCCCACCGGATCGCCGACTACGGGTTCCTCGAACGCCTCGAGCGCGACTACCTCCACAGCGGAGCAGCAGCCGAACCGGGCCAGCCCTTCCGCGGCCCTAGCCTGATCCTCACCGGTCGTCAGGACTCAACGGTCGGCTTTCGTTCTGCCGGAGAGTTGCTTGACGAACTACCTCGAGCCACTTACGCAGTCGTCGATCTGGCCGGCCATCAACTCGGCCGGGTCGAGCGACCCCTGGTCTTCCGCACCCTGGTGGACGACTGGCTCGACCGGATGCAACTCGAACTCGCATGGCCAGAGGTGAACGAGGCACCGTGAGTTGGTGAGCGAAGAACGCAAACCTTGGCCATGGCGAACCCCTGCGCACTCAGCCTCCGACAGTTCCAGCTTCGATCTCTTCACCAACAGACGTCCGGACGATGATCGAGAATCCATTGGGCACCTGACCATCGAGGTCGGCTACAAGCTCATCGACGGGCGGCAGGTCACCGGGCGTCTGCACCTCGACGAGGAAGTCAGGCGAGGCAAAGGTGACGCTGTCGACTGACGCACCCGGCACCTCTGCCACCCACTCATCAGCAGCGGTCTGAATGCGGCCGGACCACACCGCGACCAAATAGACGGCTGCAGTGTTCGCCACCAATGGGATCACCACCACGACCAGCATGATGCTGATGGTCAGGTAGGCACGTCTCCTGGAACCTTCGCTCGACGCTCCCGCCTCGGATGCATATCCGAGGACGGTGAAAACCAACGAGCCAGCAAGCACGAGCGCCAGAAGGTTTGAGAAGAAGAGCACGAAAGCCCCGAGGGCGAGGGCAAAGGCTCCTTGCCCGAAGCACACGCCCACCACCGCCAGTGGTGGAACCAGTGAGATGGCGATGGCCACGCCCGGCAGGACTGCAGCGACGTCTCGACGCGCCATCGCGACCGCGCCAGCGAACCCTGTGGCGACTGCCGCTACGAGATCGAGTAGGCCAGGCGACGTGCGCCCGGAGATCTGGCTGTTGCCGAGCAGGTCGTAGCTGCTCGGCAACAGCAATGCGAAGGCGACCCCAACCGTCACAACAAGTGCGGCCCCCAAGGTGACGAATCGCATCGCATGACGGCTCGTGATCGAGTCACGCTTGGCAATGCCCAAGGCAATGCCCATGATCGGCGTTGCGAGCGGGGCAATGATCATGGCGCCGATCACCGTTGCCGTGGAATCCGACAGGACACCGGCCGTGGCGATCACGGCCGAAAGCGCAAGCATTGTCCAGAAGGCTGACCTTTTCGACTCTGAGTCGCCGACGGTCAGGTCGAGATCTTCGGTCAGCTCGGCGAGAGTGCGTCGCTGCTGGTCCGGCAGGACCCGGTCGGAGAGGTGTAGTGGCATGACCCGAGCATGGCTGAGCCACAGGGCCGGGCGAAGGCCATCACTCAGCGTGTCGCCGCCCGCTTCGACCCGCGCGATGTTGGCTAGGCTCCTCATCATCTCGAACGCCTCTCGACGTCAGTGAGCGCCAGCACGAAAGGACACCGGTGAGCAGCCCAGACTCCGCCGCCACAGATCCGAAAGCGCTCCTTCGCAGCAAGGAGTACCGCAGACTCCTTGTGCTGGCTGCCATCGTCGGGCTGCTCGTGTCGCTTGCGTCGTGGGCGTTCCTCGAGGTCGTCCACTGGACCCAGGCGGGCCTTTATGAAGATCTCCCCGGCCTGCTGGGGTTCGACACTGTCCCATGGTGGTGGCCACTCCCCATCCTCGCCGTAGCCGGCCTCCTCACTGCATTCGCTGTGATCCGGCTGCCCGGGCGCGGCGGCCACGTCCCCTACGAAGGCATCAAGGGCGGAGTGACCTTGCCCGCCGACGTTCCTGGTGTTCTGCTGGCCGCGCTCGCCAGCCTGGGAATGGGCCTCGTTCTGGGTCCGGAAGCACCGCTCATCGCATTGGGGTCAGGCTTAGCGATCTTTGCGGTCAAGCAACTCAAGAAGGACACCCCGGACCAAGCCATTCAGGTGATCGCCGCGTCGGGTGCCTTTGCCGCACTGGCGAGCGTCTTCGGCTCGCCGGTTGTCGGCGCCGTCATCCTCATCGAAGCAGTGGGTCTCGGTGGGGCGATGCTTCCGCTCATCCTGTTGCCCGGCCTCATGGCTGCAGGTATCGGTTCCTTGGTTTTCATCGGACTCAACAGCTGGGTAGGGCTCAACAACAGCGACTATGCGCTTAGCCCACTCTCGCTTCCCGCCTACACCAGCCCCACCGTCACCGAGTTCGGATGGACGGTCGTCCTTTCGTTTGTCGCTGCTGTCCTCACACACGCGATCCTCCGGCTGTCACACCTGTCGGCCGTCCGTGTCCGTCGACATCCGTGGGTGCTGATCCCCGTGGC
>JANLWJ010000531.1:0-2656 GCA_031364455.1 Actinomycetes bacterium
GAGTGCCGCATCCGACGCGTTCCGGTCCCCGTGCGCATGGTCGACTTCACCGCGAATTACTCCACCCTGTCCGCGTTGCTTCGAGTGTGGCAGCTCGTCATCGCCGAACGGTGGCAGCAAGTCGACTGCACCGACGACATCCACCGCCTCCTCGCAACTGTCACGCTCGACGACTGCTTCGATCCTGACTTGTGGCCACATTTGGTCGGGTTCGCTCTGGTCGCTCCCGACGATGATGTGCTGCCCGTAAGGGCGCAGTACAACCCAAACCGGCCAGCTTTCGGGATCGGCGTCAACCACTTCACCAGCACCGAACCCCTGTGGTACCCACTGCCGGAGGTCGTCGCTGCCACCTTGATCGGCGGTCGACCACCGAAGATCCTTGAGGCATTCCGCCTGCATCCCGACGGAGTCGTCGACGGGCTCACGTCGCTGATGCTCCCCGGTGGGCACATGGTCGATCCTGCCGTCGACGACCCGTGGAAGGCGATGGTTGAGCAGCGCCACCGGATCCGGCAGGACGCGACTCTCGAGCCCTCGGTACGGGAAGGGCAACAGAAGGGGCTCAAAGTTGCCAGCAGTTCCGGCGCCTACGGCATCTGGTCGGAGTACAACTCCAACACCGAACCAGCCGGGAAGAACGCGCCGGTCACGATCTACGGCCGTCATGACCAGCCGTGGACCGACGACGTTCGTGCTCCGGAGACACCGGGGAAGTACTGCTCCCCGCCGATCGCCGCAGTCGTCACCTCCGGTGCCCGGTTACTGCTGACCTTGTTGGAGCGCTGTGTTACTGACCTGGGTGGGTCGTGGGCGATGGCCGATACCGACTCCATGGCTATCGTCGCGAATGAGGACGGTGGGCTGCTCGAATGCCCGGGTGGCGCTGAACTATCTACCGATGGCGATAGCGCAATACGGGTACTGACGTATCAGCAGGTAGAGGACATACGTGATCGGTTTACTGCTCTTAACCCTTATGACCGTAGCGCGGTACCAGGCAGCATCCTTAAGGCCGAAGCCGACGCCTACTGCTATGCGATAGCCGCTAAGCGCTACGCCCTATTTACCTACGACGAGCACGGTATCCCGCGACTGGTACCTAACAAAGTGCACGCCGCATGTAGCCACGGGCTAGGTCACCTCCTTAACCCCTACGCCAACGATAAGCAGATAGCGGGAGACCGCTGGGTCAGGGAACTATGGGAGTACCACCTCGCCCGCGAAGTCGCCGGGCTCGATCCCGAGGAACCGGAGTGGTTCGACCGGCCAGTGCTGTCGCAGATCAGCACCACCTCACCGACCATCCTCAACGCCTTCGACACTCTCAACGCGGGAAGGTCATACGCGGGGCAGGTCAAGCCATTCAACTTCCTCACCTACGCACCCGGCGCGCAACCGCCAGCCGGCATCGGCCCGGAGGAGCGTTACCGGCTGATTACGGCTTACACCACTGACTTATCGAAGTGGCGGACCCTCGATTGGATCAATCTGCACGCCCCCAAGGAGGAGCAATTTGTCAGCCTCGACCCGTCCACGCCAGGAAGCGCGACGCTCGCGACCTACCGGAAACTCGCTCGCTGCTACATCACACACCCCGAAGCCAAAGCACTCGGACCCGACGGGCAACCCTGCGAACGCGACACCATCGGTGTTCTCAGTCGTCGACACGTCCACGCGGGCAGGATCGTCACCATCGGCAAGGAAGCCAACCGCGTCGACGACCGAGCGACCGGTCTCGCGGACTTCTCAGACGCCGATCGCCTCCTCGTGACGTACAGGGAGCCCCAGGACCTGGCGTGGGATGAGGTGCTCGCCCTCGCAAAGACGCGTCCTCTCTCCGAGGTGGCTGCGGCCATCGGCCGATCTCCCCGTCGAACCCGCGATGTCCTAACTGGCGGATCCAAAGCACGGGCCGCAACGGCGTCGCGCCTGGTCAGATACGTCGCGGACCTCGAGCGAGGTGACACTCTTTGGAGTCAGGGTGAGTCGATAGATGAATGATCTTGTCAGTGGTCTACGGTACAAACACTCTCAGTAGAAGTAACAGACCTAGTGGACTGGTGGGTTGGGACATGTCGGGAGACTTGGCACGAGAGATCGCCAACTTTGGCTCTAGTGGTTGGATCCTTCTAGATCGACGTTCTGATGTTGCACCCCAGAACGATCGAGGTAGCGAAAACACTGACCCAAAGTCGCCAAAAGAAACAACAAAAACATCAAGTAACTAACTTGGGCGATGACGAGAGAACACGCGCTCAAACGCCGAGGAACGGACTCCCTCGAATTGGTGCGCAGTAACGTCTGCAATCGATAGTCGGTGTGAACTTCCTGCATCAGGATACGGCTCCGTAAATATCACGTCTACGACGCCTGCAGAGATGATCCGTTCGGCACAACTAAAGCATGGAAATGTCGTGGTGTAGACCGTTCCACCCCTGGCACGATCTCCTGCATTTCGAAGGGCGCGGTCCTCAGCATGTATCGCGGTGCACCAGTTCATTGCGCGTTCGGGAAAGAAGTAGCGCTCTAAATTTCCTTCCTTCCCCGCATTTTTACAACTGTTGCACTCCCATGGTGGCCCCTCAGTGTCGACCAACGGAGTGGCGCAAGTGGGGCACACACTCTCTTGCTCTACGAGCAAACTGAATTGTCT
>JANLWJ010000025.1:0-2567 GCA_031364455.1 Actinomycetes bacterium
GCGCAAATCGCAATGGACACTACCCAGGTTAGGACGTTTGGCAATCCGACCCCGGTGGAAAGCGCACGAAGTCCGGTGAGGCCAACTCCGAACAGCAAGACGCCAACGGCAACGGCGAATAGCCGCCACGTGTCCCCTCGAACAGGAAGCGCAACGACCAACAACACGGCGGGCAGCGCCACGAAGGCACCGCCGCTGACCAATGGACGAAGAGTGATGCCCTGACGCTGCGCCCGAGCCAGATACGAGCCTCGGACGCCCTGTTGCCCCCAACGCAGCCGTTGGGGAAGTGGCCTCATCGAGAGTCTCCTCAAAGGTCCAAGCCTGACGTGGCTCAGGCCAAGCGAAAGCACTTATCGGTGTCAGTGCACGCGCACTCTGCGGGCGATGGCGTCCGCGAATCCTTCGGGGTTGTCGAAGTTCATCTGGTGCTCGGCGTCGGGCACGACAACCCAGTCGCCGCCGCGTTGCGTCAGCTCAGTCTTCAGCGCGAGATCCTCTTCGTCGAGCTCGCCCTTGCCGCCGACGAAAAACGCCCTCGGGATATCGAGTGAAATAAACCTTTCTCTCAGAGACGCTTGCACCGAACCCGCATTGAGTGACTGCGACATCCGGTACACGGCCCAAGGAGCTGCCGCTTGCGCCATTCCGAGGTGGATGGCAAGAACGCCGGCTTCCTTTTTCGCGTCTTCTAGCCGCGACGCTATGAAGTTGGGAAACCAGTCATGGACGTATTCCGCTTCGGAGCGCCCCTCGGCGAAAGACGCGAAGCCTTGCGGACCCCCGCCGAGATTGCCCTCGGCGAGCACGAGGTCGGAGACAAGGTCCGGGCGTTCGGCGGCCACCATCACCGCCACGGCACCGCCCATGCTGTGGCCGACTAACTGACAATCATCGACACCGAGGTGATCGAGAAGGTCTGTGACGATCTGCGCGTGACGTTGGAGCGAGTACTCCACATCCTTCGGACGGTCACTCATCCCGTAGCCAAGCAGATCGACCAGGACGCGTCGACGAGCCGCGAGACCGCTCCCGGCTGCGGTCATGGCCATACCGGCTATCGACGAGTCGAGCGCTCCGTGAATAAACACGCACGCAGGACGCGCGCCGGGGAGGTCGACATACCGCACGAAAGCCTGTTCTCGCCGGGCGAAGAACGCGCGCATGAGTGAGTTATACCACCTCGACGCAGAACCGCGCAGGCGCTCAAAATCGCTTCGTCCTAGCCCCGGCCTTTCATGAGTCTGCGGTGTTGTGGTCTTTGACGGCATAGGGCGTTGGGGGTCAAGGGCGGGATTCTCAGCAGAGTGGTCGAGCAGGACCCCGCCTTCCTTGAGCGTTTGGTCCTGCGTCAACTGGTCGCCATGGGATACGGCGGCTCCGAGAATGCAGCCGAGCACCTTGGTCCAAACAACGAATGCTGGCCCGCTACCAACACGCCGTCGACGAACTCCGGCGAGACGCCGCGAACCAGATGGGATCCGTCCTCTGGGCCAAACCAACTGAGACCATGAATCCACCGTCGATCTAGCCGCCGAAGGTCACGAACTGAACGTGCTGGTCAGGGACTTGCAAGTGGAGCCGCCTTGGGGAGTCGAACCCCAGACCTACGCATTACGAGTGCGTCGCTCTACCAACTGAGCTAAGGCGGCGTGCCCCGCTCGGCAGGGCTGGGCCATAAGTCTACCGGCGAGTTGACGACTGCTCTCAAAGGACCCGACGACCCGGCTGAGCGGGATCAACGGTCTTGGTGGTGACTCGTTGGCTCAGCAGATCGTCGGGTCGTTCGGAACCTGGCCACCGACAAGGTAGGCGTCGACAGCATCATCGACGCAGGTGTTCCCGGCGTTGTACCCGGTGTGTCCATCGCCGTCACGCGAGATGAGCACGCCGTTCTGTAGGGACCTAGCCAAGCTGACCGACCAGGCGAACGGCGTCGCAGGGTCGCGAGTCGTCCCGATGACAACGATCGGATCGGCACCCTTGGCCACAGCAGCGGTCGGAAAGTCGCCCTTCTTGACCGGCCAGTCCCGACAGGACACAGCACCCCAAGCGAATGTTCGCCCGAAGATCGGCGAGACTCTCTCGTAGGTCGCGGCCAGTCGCTTCGCTTCGACAACCGACGAGGTACCAGGGCGATCGGTGCAGCTGATTGCCGGGAATGCCGAGTTGACGTTGGACGCGTAGGTACCGTCGGGGTTTCGTTCCGCATACGCATCGGCGAGTGCGAGCAGAACTGTGCCGTCGCCGTTGAACGCCTGGGAGAGCCCCAACCGCAGCGACGGCCACCCCGACGACTCGCTGTACATCGCCGAGATCATTCCCACCGTTGCCAGCGACTCGGTCAATGGACGTCCCGAGTCCGTGGGAAGTGGTACAACGTCGAGCTCCCGAAGCAGGTCGGTCAGCTGTTCTTCTGCCTCACCCGACGTCGGCCCGACAGCGCACCCCTCACGGGCAATGCAGTCCTCGATGAACGCCTCAGTTGCGCCCTGGAAGCCGCCGAGCTGCCCACGTGAGAGCTCTTCGGTGGTAACGGCCGGGTCTAGCGCCGCGTCCAGCACCAT
>JANLWJ010000062.1:0-4624 GCA_031364455.1 Actinomycetes bacterium
GTCCGCGCGTGTCCTGGGAGGATCGCCATGAGCACGACCGCCGCAGCCGCTGCCCCGCGCACCGGGTCCGGGTCTCCGATCCGCGTCGTCGTGGCCAAGCCCGGCCTCGACGGGCACGACCGTGGCGCCAAGGTGGTCGCCCGCGCACTGCGCGACGCCGGCATCGAGGTCGTCTACACGGGCCTGCACCAGACGCCGGACCAGATCGTCGAGACCGCGATCCAGGAGGACGCCGACGTCATCGGCCTCTCGGTGCTCTCTGGTGCCCACATGACGCTGTTCGCCGCTGTGCTCGACAAGCTGGCCGAGCGCGACGCCCGCGACATCGTGGTCTTCGGCGGCGGGATCATCCCCGACGCCGACATCCCAGTCCTGGAGGCGGCCGGTGTCGCCAAGATCTTCACGCCCGGCGCGTCAACGCACGACATCGTCGCCTGGGTGACGACCACCCTGGGTGCAACGTCACGTTCCTTACGTATGACGTAGGGATTGCCGTAGTCATGCTCTCGTGAAGTGGCCTCGGGAACTTCGTGACGACGGCATTGACTACGTCATTTGAACGCAACGTGACGTTGCACCCCAATGGGTGGCGGCGGCGGCTAGAGGGCGATGCGCTCGCGGAGGTAGGGGAGCGGACGCATGGGGTCGTCGCTATCAATCTCGCGCGCCAGACGGTGGCCGTCGAAGACCGACTCGCTGATCGGCCGTGGGGCGATCGCGTCCCCGATCGCGTAGACGGCCTCGATTCCTGCTGCTTCCAGGCCGTTGGCGTCGGCCAGCAGCGCTCGGTAGAGCTCGTCGTCGGAGCGCTGTTGGGTGACGAGGACGACGCCGGTGCAGTTTAGCGACCACGGACGATCGAACTCGTCGGTACCGCGAGCGCCGGACTCATCGACCGCAGTAACTACGACATCGCGGTGCGCTGTAATTCCTTGAGCGTGCAGGTGTTGGCGCAGCATGTCGCCCTCCAACGATTCGTCCGACAACGGCGACACAATGCCGAGCGATGTAACCAGGTGAACGTCGTAGCCCTCGCCGACCAACTGCTCGGCGATCCCCGGCCCCACGTAGTAACCGTCGGTGTCGTAGACGACGACGGTGCCGGGTTCTGGACGTTTGCCCTCGAGCATCACCTGCTCAGGAGTCATGACGTGGGCGAGGGCAGCATCTGCTCCTTCGACGTCAGCATGCTCTGGCTGCACGCCGTCCCCGCGCCAGGTCGATCCTGTCGCAATGATGACGATCTGGGCGCCGTAGTCGAGAACGTCGGCAGCAGTGAACTGGCGCCCGGTGATGACCTCGACGTTGTCGAGCTTGCTCAGCTGGATGGCCCGATAGTCGGTGATGCGCCCCCAGTCGCCAAGCGTCGGAAGCTGCCGGGTCCACCGCATCCGGCCGCCGATCTCAGGTCCAGAGTCGACGAGGTGAACCGCCTCGAAGCCACGCTTGCCGAGCACGACGGCGCACTCCATTCCGGCCGGCCCAGCGCCGACGACGAGTACCGCACGGTCGGCATTGTGCGCCTTGGTGAACAGCTCTGGGTGCCAGCCGCGTCGGTACTCCTCGCCCGCCGTGGCGTTCTGGATGCAGCCCACCTGGTTGTAGACCTCTTCACGCGCGATACAGACATTCGAGCCGGTGCACTCGCGCACCTCGTCGAGCCGCCCCTCGCGGATCTTGGTCGGCAGGAACGGGTCAGCGATGGCCGGGCGAGCCGCACCGATGATGTCGAGCGCACGGGTGCGGACGATCTCGGCCATGAGGTCAGGTGACGTGTAGCGGCCAACTCCGACCACGGGCTTTTCGGTGGCTTCGCGGACCTGGTCGGTCCAGGGCCGCTGGTGACCTTCGGGGTAATAGCGCGACGTGCCTGAGTCCTCCGGCCAGACGCCGACATTCACATCGAAGAGGTCGACCAAGGGCGAAGCCATCCGAATCAGCTCGAGCATGTCGTCAGTCTCGATGCCTGGTAGGCCCTCCCTTCCGTTGACAGGGATGCGCGTGGCGATGGCGCAGTCGGCACCGACAGCGTCGCGGACGGCTTCCAGTGTCTCGAGCCAGAAGCGTCCGCGGTTCTCCAACGATCCGCCGTACGCATCGGTGCGCTGGTTGAAATAGGTGGAGAAGAACCCTGACAGCAGGTATCCGTGTGCACCGTAGAGGTAGACGATGTCGAAGCCCACATCTCGGGCACGCCGGGCGGCGTCCACCCACTCGCGCTGGATGCGGGCGATGTCACCTGCATCCATCTCTTTGGGCAGGCCGCCCCAGATCAGCTGCGAACGGTGCTGGGTGGGGGCGACGCGGATGGCTCGTGACTGCCCGTTCTCGCTATGCGCTCCGCCGTGGAAGAGCTCGATGCCGGCCAAGCCGCCGTGGGCGTGAATCGCATCGGCGGACAGGCCGAGCGCGTTGGCGTCCGCGTCGTCCCAGAAGAGCGCCGAGACCGCTGGGGACTCCTCACTCTCGAGGGAGAAGGACGTGTAGTCGACACAGACGCCGCCCCAGCCACCCTCTGCCTTGATGCCGCGGAAAGCTGCATGTGTACGCGGTCGCTCGACGCCGAACCCGGAGGCGTGCGGTACCTGGTAGAAGCGGTTGGGGAGGGTCTTGGGGCCGATGTCGATGGGCTCGAACAGGACGGCATGCCGGGGGTCCACGGTGCTCCTCGCAGTGGTGCCCGGTCGGCGACGCGGGCGCTAACTGATCCACCAGTCAGTCTAGTGGCTGGGTGTGGAGCGTGCAGGGGTGTTGCCAGACGCCGTCGCGGGCTAGCGTCGGAGCCATGCGACTGGCTCACGGAACCTTCGGATGGGTCGACCTGCAGACGTCCGACGTCGCGGCGGCCAAGGCGTTTTACTCCAGTTTCTTTGGCTGGACCTATGAGGACATGCCGACGCCGATGGGCGTCGACTACACGATGTGTTACCTCGACGGCCAGATGGTCGCGGGCATGGGCCCTCAGCCAGGTGACCTGGCCGCGGCCGGGGTGCCGCCCATGTGGAACGCGTACGTGTTCGTTGAGGACGTCGATGCGATCGTGACAGCCGTTGAGGCGGCCGGTGGCTCGGTGATGATGCCGCCGATGGACGTCATGGACTCCGGGCGCATGACGATGGTCGCCGGCCCTGACGGTGCCGTAGTGGGCGTGTGGCAGCCGTACGAGCACCAGGGTGCGGACGTATTCGATGTCCCAGGGGCGTTGACCTGGGTAGAGCTGCAGTCGCGCGACCTTGGCCCCGCGAGAGAGTTCCTGTCGACGGTCTTTGGCTGGCGTTGGGAAGCGCAGAATCCCGGTGGCATGGAGTACTACGTGGGTCACGTAGATGGCAAACCTGACGACTCCTCCAACTGCGGCGCGATGAACATGCCGGAGATCGTGCCAATTGAGGCGCCGAGCATGTGGATCGTCTACTTCGGGGTCGCTGACTGCGATGCCAGCGCAGCGGCGGTCGTCGGCCTCGGCGGCGAGCTCTTCATGCCACCCATGGAGATGGGGCCTGGGAAGTTCGCGGGCGCCACCGACCCGACCGGAGCCATGTTCTTCTTCGGGTCGTTCCCCGACTCAGCATGAGTGTTACCGCCACTTCCCTCAGCCCCGAGACCGGTCGCTGGAGCGACCAGGGCTAGGCTCGCAACCATCGGTAGGCGGTCGCCGGGACCAGTTCAATGTGGGGCGGCCCGGACGTGCCCGAGTCGAAGGTGAGGCCCCGCGTGGACCTGTTCGAGTACCAAGCCAAAGAGCTTTTCGCCAAGCATGACGTCCCGGTGACACCGGGTACCGTCGCGCTCTCGGTGGCAGAGGCGCGACGTGCCGCCGAGGAGTACGGCGGACTGGTCGTCATCAAGGCACAGGTCAAGACTGGCGGGCGCGGTAAGGCCGGTGGCGTCAAGCTCGCTGACTCGCCCGACGACGCCGAAGCCAAGGCTGGCGACATCCTCGGTCTCGACATCAAGGGGCACGTCGTACGTCGCCTGCTCATCACACCTGCCGCTGACATCGAGACCGAGTACTACGTCTCGTTTCTCCTCGACCGCGCCAACCGCACCTACCTGGCGATGGCCAGCGTCGAGGGCGGCATGGACATCGAGGAAGTGGCGCGCACCAAGCCTGAGGCGCTCGCGAAGGTGCCGATCGACGCTCTGACTGGCGTCGATGACGCCAAGGCGCGCGAGATCGTTGCCAAGGCGAACTTCCCGGCGGACGTGGCCGACCAGGTGGCGAGCGTCCTGCAGAAGCTTTGGCGGGTCATCGTCGAGGAGGACGCCACGCTGGTCGAGGTCAATCCGCTGGTGAAGACCCCCGACGGCCAGATCCTCGCGCTCGACGGCAAGGTCACCCTCGACGAGAACGCCGAGTTCCGTCACCCCGACTTCGAGTCGCTCGTCGACGACACTGCGACCGACCCGCTGGAGCTCAAGGCCCGCGAGAAGGACCTCAACTACGTCAAGCTCTCGGGCTCGGTCGGGATCATCGGCAACGGCGCGGGCCTGGTCATGTCGACGCTGGACGTCGTCGCCTACGCGGGCGAGGAGTTCGGTGGACAGAAGCCCGCGAACTTCCTCGACATCGGCGGCGGCGCCTCGGCGCAGGTCATGGCCGACGGCCTCGAGATCATCCTCG
>JANLWJ010000065.1:0-5771 GCA_031364455.1 Actinomycetes bacterium
GTCGTGGTGGCGGTGTCACCATTCGTCGAGACCGACCCCGTTGGTAGACCCGAGCAGCCTGACTTCCTGAACGCCGTCGTCGTCGTGGAGACGGCTTTGTCGCCTGAGGCACTGTTGGCCCTTGCCCATCAGTGCGAGCGAGCAGCGGACCGCGAACGCGGGGAACGGTGGGGTCCGCGAACCCTTGATGTCGATGTTCTGGCCTATGGCGATCTCACTTCCGATGACCCTGAGCTGACGTTGCCCCATCCACGGGCCACTGAGCGTGCGTTCGTTCTGGTTCCCTGGGCAGCGGTTGATCCGGAGTTCGCGGTGGGCGGACGGTTGGTGGCGGACTGGGCCTCGGGCGTTGACACCAGTGGTGTCCGGCCGTCTGTCCAGGTGGGGGAGGGCTGATGCGTCCCACGTCACTTCGCCTTCTTCTGGTCACCGGATTGATCGGCTTTGCGGTGGGATTCCTTGGTACGAGGTTCTGGGACCTGTGGACGGGGGCGCCCCCCACGGTGCCGTGGGCAGCGCCGCTGATGCTGTTGGTTCTTGCGGTCGGGTTCGTCGTCGCAGTTTGGGTGCTGCGCCCCCGGCTCCAGCGTCGCCCGGGACACCGGCCCCTCGACCCCTTTGTGGCTGCCCGGACCGCCGCCCTTGCGCTGGCGAGTTCGCGGGCGGGTGCAGCCGTCTCCGGCGTCTACCTCGGCTACGCCGGGTTCCTGCTGCTGGACCTGGCCAACGACTACCGCCGACGCATGGTGCTGATCTCCCTCGTAGCGGCTGTCGCCGGCATGACCATGGCCGCTGCCGCCCTCTGGCTCGAGCGAATCTGCCGGGTGAAGGGTGGCGATGACGAGCAGGGCGGTCCCACTTCTGCGGCCGCTTGACGGGGCCACGGTGGCCTAGAGGGTCAATCGCCGGTTCTGCTCACCCGTTCGGCGTACCCTGACGTCATGTCACGAGGACGCCACGCGCAGCCAGCGCCACCACGCTCCGACAAGCCACTCCTGATGCTTGCCCTGCTCATCGCAGTAGCGGTGATCGCCGCGGTCTGGGTCATCGACGACACCTGGGCGCTGCAGGCCGGGGTCACCGGCATCGTGTTGTTGGCCCTTATCGGACTCTTGGCCGCAAATCGCTCGTCGACCCGCGCAGCCGAGCAGGCTTGGCGTGAGTCTTTGGAGCGTCGTCGCGATCTTGCCGAGACTCATCGCGAACTAGCCGAACTCAAGACGCAACATGTTGAGCTGCTTCTCGAGCTGCGAGCCATGCGCGATGAGTCTGCGCTTGCCGCGCAGGAGGCGGCCCGGCGAGCTGCTCAGGCGGCCAGCGACGAAGCCGACCAGCGTGCACTCATGAGCCGGTTGGCGCAGCCGCGCCAACCGGCCCTTGACCCGGTGTACCCGTCACTGCAGTTGCCGCTGGTGCGGGCTGCCTTCTCGACTGAGCTCCCCAGCGAGCCGATCTCGACGCCTCGTCCGGCGTCACCCGGTCTGCACCGCGAGTCGACGACAGGTGGCGAGGCGCACCCGCCGCGTCAGTTGCTCGACCTCACGGCGTCCGAGATCGCCCGGCTCCGCCCCGCCAACTGAGACTCGGCGGGAGGGGGGTCACTTGTCGACGTCGCCAACGACGAAGAACATCGACCCTAGGATCGCCACCATGTCGGCGACCAGCTGCCCTGGGAGCATCTCACCGAGAACCTGCACGTTGTTGAAGGACGCCGAGCGCAGCTTGAGCCGGTGCGGTGTCTTCTCGCCCCGCGACACCAGGAAGTAGCCGTTGAGACCGAGAGGGTTCTCAGTCCACGCGTACGTGTACCCCTCTGGTGCCTTGAGAACCTTCGGCAGTCGCTGGTTGATCGGCCCCTGAGGCAGCTGCTCCAACCGCTCGACGCAGGCGTCCACGAGATCGAGTGAGACGTGTACCTGCTCGCGCAACACTTCAAACCGGGCGTAGCAGTCACCCTGGGTGCGGGTCACGACGCGAAGGACATCCTGCAGCTCGCCGTACGCGAGGTAGGGCTCGTCGCGGCGAAGGTCGATGTCGACACCGGATGCCCGTGCGATAGGCCCAGAGAGTCCGTACTGGAGAACCTGCTCCTTCGACACCACGCCGATTCCTTGCGTACGGGCAGCAAAGATCTCGTTTCCGAAGACGAGGTTCTCCAGCTGCGGTAGCCGGTCACGGACGCCAGCAACGGCGGTACGTACCCGGCCGAGCCAGCCGTTGGGGAGGTCTTCCTTGAGCCCGCCGACGCGGTTGAACATGAAGTGCATGCGGCCTCCGGAGATCTCCTCCATGACCTCTTGGATCGCCTCGCGCTCGCGAAATGCGTAGAACACCGGTGTGATTGCGCCGACCTCGAGCGGGTAGGAGCCGAGGAACATCAAGTGGTTGAGAAGCCGGTTGAGCTCGGCCAGCAGCGTTCGCGCCCAGACCGCCCGCTCGGGTACCTCCATGCCGAGCATCCGCTCGACGGCCAGCACCACGCCGAGCTCGTTCGAGAACGCGGACAGCCAGTCGTGCCGGTTGGCGAGCATGATGATCTGGCGGTAGTCGCGCACCTCGAAGAGCTTCTCGGCGCCGCGGTGCATGTAGCCGATGATCGGTTCGGCCGAGACGATCCGTTCACCGTCGAGGACCAGTCGCAGGCGCAGGACGCCGTGCGTCGCGGGGTGCTGGGGACCGATGTTGAGCACCATGTCGGTGGCGACAATTCCGCCCCCGGTGCTTACCACTCGCTCCTCGGTCACGGGCCGATCCTTCCATGTCGGCCTTGCCGCGTCCGAAAGGTAGGTTGCCCATCATGAGTATTGATCCCTTTGTGGCCGACGCACGGGGCTGGATCCCCGTCAATGCACGGCTGGCTACGGCACGGCGCATGGTCGCGCTCAGCCTGACTGCCATCGGCACCGTGGTCGCCGTCGTCGCACTCTCCGTTGGCGGTATCCCAGAGCTCGGGTTCGTGGCCCTGCTCGTCGGCCTCGGGGTGGCCATCTGGCTCTGGTGGCTGATCGGTCGACAGGTGAGCGCCATCGGCTACTCCGAGCGTGCTGACGACTTGCTCGTCGTGTCCGGCATCGTGTTCCGGCGACTGGTTCTCGTTCCCTACGGCCGGATGCAGTTGGTCGACGTCCGCCGCGGACCGCTTGAGCGGTATCTCGGACTGGCCACCGTTCAGCTGCACACGGCGGCGGCCACGACTGATGCCACGATTCCCGGGCTGCCACCGGACGAGGCCGGACGTCTGCGCGACCAGCTGGCGGCTCTCGGCGAGCAGCGGAGTGCTGGTCTGTGACCGAGCCCCGCCGCACACACCCCGTAACGCCGCTCGTGACGATGGTGCGCGCTGCACCGGTCTTGATCATCGGAGTCTTTGTGACCGGTGGCGGTGAGGCCACCTCCGTCCTCGGCGGGCTCGGTACCGGTGGGGTGATTGCCCTCATCCTCATCGGAGTCGGCATCTACGCCTGCTTCTCCTGGACGCGGCTCACCTTCTTCTACGACGACGACGGCGATCTGCGAATCAACTCCGGAGTCTTCGTGCGCAACGAGCGACGCGTGCAGCTGTCGCGGCTGCAATCGGTCGACGTGACTCAGCCGATCCTCGCTCGGCTCTTTGGCCTGGCCGAGCTTCGCCCCGAGGTTGCCGGCGCGTCGTCCGAAGGCACCAAGCTGCAGTACCTGTCGCTCGAGGACGCCCAGCAGCTACGTGCCGAGCTGCTCGCCAGGGCAGCCGGACTGCGCCAGGAGGACGGCGTCCCGATCGCGACAGCCCCTGAGCAGGTCTTGGTCCAGGTGCCATCGCCGCACCTGCTCGCGTCCCTCGTGCTGCAGCCCACGACGGTCTTCCTTGTGCTGCTGATCCCGACCGTGGTGGCGATCGCCGGTGTCTCGGGAGTGTGGGAGCTGGGGCTCACCGGCATCTTGCTGGTCTTCGCCCCCGTCACCGTCGTTGGCGGGCAGTTCCTTAAGTACTTCGGCTTCACCGTCGCCCAGTCTCCAGATGGTCTTCGGCTCCGTTTCGGTCTCACCTCACACCGCTCGCAGACGGTCCCGCCCGGCCGCGTCCAGGCCGTGCGTATCGAGCGGCCGCTTATGTGGAAGCCCTGGGGGTGGGTACGCGTGGTCGTCAACGTCGCAGGGGCAACCGGGGGCGAGGAGGGCGAGGACCGCCCTTCGGTCATCCTGCCCGTTGCGCCCCTGCCCGTTGCACGTGCCGTGTTGCAGCAGGTTCTGCCCGGTGTCGATCCGTTCAGCGTTGAGCTGACGCCTGCACCCGCATCGGCGCGTTGGCGCGCGCCGCTGCAGTACAAGCAGCTCGCAGTGGGGGCGACGTCGACGGTCTTCATCACTCGCCGAGGTTGGCTGGTTCCCAAGTGGGACGTGGTACCGCATGCCCGCACGCAAAGTGTGCGTCTGCAGCAGGGGCCCTGGCAGCGCCGGCTTGGACTCGCTTCGGTATTTGTCGACTCGACCCCAGGTCCGGTGTCGATCAACGCCCTGTACCAAGACGCGGCTGCAGCGCGGGTGCTGGCGCAGGAGCAGGCGGACCGAGCGGGGCTAGCTCGCCGTCAGGCCGGACCTGGTCAACCGGAGAGTCATCCGGTCGCGCCGCCGACTGCTCTGTATCCGGGAAACGGCTCGTCCGGCGACTTCGCTCCGTGATCTAGGACCACTCGATGCCGTCCAGTCGTGGTAGGCAGTTCTTCGCCTGTAGTAGCCACCAGAAAGAGCCGAGAGAGGCCGGGCCGAGTAGCTCCGCTGCGTGCGAGGCTTGAGAAACGCCCTCGATGTAGGCATGCGGATCAGTGTGCGCGAGTTCGATGGGCGGTCGCCTCGCGTCAAGGCCAAGAGCGTGCAAGGCGCCGGCCTGCGAGATCAGGGCTGACGCATCAGCATCAGCATCACGACCGGCCTGCTCGCAGGCGTCCATTGCGACATGTGCGGTGATGTCGCACGAGCCGTTGGGGACGGGGACCACCTGGCGACCGTCTCGATAGCCGGTGAGCGTGCCCACCACGTAGGAGCCGGCCGCCCGATCATCGCGCAGGTGACCGTAGTCGACGGCGACAGCGAGTCCGCGGCTGAGACTGCCAACGAGCTGCGCCCATGCCTGGTCTCTGATCGTGCCGACCTCGGCGCGGTCACCCGTTTCGGCAAGCGGCCACCACCGCTCGACCCAGGCGGATTGCTCGGGGCTGAGCTCTGGCCCGAAGCTCTCCACGCCGGATTCCTCGTCCACCAGAACCTGTTGTGGTGATCCATCGCCGCCAACCTCCACCACATCGCATGGGACGTTGTCGAGATACTCGTGGGCGAGAACCAGGCCGTTGACATTACTCGGGGGGATCTCCGTCCAACTGATCTGCGTCGAAAGTTCGGTCGGTCGTGGCCGGATCTCGACGGCGACGGGTTCGACCCGGCCGGCAAGATCGGAGGGGAGCGACTTCATCAGCTCGGCGAGGAGACTGCCGTCACCTGCACCCACGTCAACGATCTCCAGACGACCGGGGCTTCCGAGAGACTGATCCACCGCCAGGACCAGCGGCACGAGTGACGCTGCCAGCAGCGGAGATGCACTCGCACTGGTTCGAAAGTGCGCATTGGGGGAGTTGAGGCGATAGAAGCCGCCTGGGCCATACAACGCTGTGGCCATAGCGTCCGACCAGGTCTGCATGGGACGACCGTAGCCACCACCCACTACGCTGGTCTCACCCTCGTCCGGTACCCCGCAAGGACTGGAACGCCTCGTGACCTCAGCTCCGCAGCCTGCCACC
>JANLWJ010000071.1:0-2711 GCA_031364455.1 Actinomycetes bacterium
GCCCGTTCATGTCCAAGAAGAGCTCACGCGGTACTCCCGTGACGCGACCCTCAGGTGAGTTCGGTCCATCGAGCCAAAGGTGGGCCTCGAACCTGTTGGCATCGTCGATGCGACCATCCTCGGCCGCAGCTTCGGCTGCCTCCTCAAGGGCGCTCTCCTGCTCCGTTGGGTCCGGGTATGGCGCACCACGTACAGCCGGGGCGATCAGGAGCAGACCAGCAACGCGTTGCGGATGGGCAAGTACCAGGTCGATCGCGGTACGACCGCCGAGTGAAGATCCCACCAGCACGGCCCGTTCGGATCCCACAGCATCAAGCACCCGCAGGGCGTCGTCCACTGCGGACCATCCGGGCTCCTCCAGGTACGTCGTATCTCCGAAGCCCCTGGCGTCGAAGCTTATGCATCGATGTCGGCGCGACAAGGCCACGGTGATCGAACGCCAGCTGCGTTTGTCGGTCACGCCGGCATGCAGGAAGAGGACGTCAGATTGCCGGAGATCTGCACCATCGGTCACCTCTACCGAAAGTGTGGCCCTACCTGAAGGGGTCTGCATTCGCTGAGTCAACCCCGGCCGCTACCCAGAGGCAAGCAGGTATCGGCAGGTCCTGGCCCAGCCGGCGACGCCCGGCCCGTCGACCCAACGGTCCAACGACTCTGGGCAAGCGGTGCTAGATGCGATATCTCAGAGGTGAGCGAGGAGGACGCCATGACGTTCATCGAGTTCCCTGAGGTTGACGCGTTTGGGCCGGAGCAGGTCATCGTGGTCAACGACGCAGCGTCGAGCCTGACCGGGTACGTCGTTGTCGACAATCTTGCGGCCGGACCAGCGATCGGCGGAGTCCGAATGGCCGCTGACATCTCGGTGTTGGAGGTGGCTCGGCTGGCCAGGGCCATGACGTTGAAAAACGCGATGGCCGGTCTGCCGCACGGCGGCGCCAAGGGCGGCATCGTCGGTGACCCGCTCATGCCCCGCGAGGTCAAGGTCCCCCTGGTGCGGGCGTTCGGATCGCGAATCCGCGATGTCAGCGGCTACATCCCCGGCCCGGACATGGGCCTGGACGAAGGTCTGATGGCCCACCTCCGCGAGACCTGCGGTCGTGCGGTGGGACTCCCCCCGGTTCTCGGCGGGATCCCGCTGGACGTGTTGGGCGCCACCGGCTTCGGGCTCGCCGTATCCGTCGAGGTAGCTGCCGAAAAGGGCTTTGTCCATCTCCAAGGTGCTCAGATCGTTGTGCAGGGCTTTGGTTCTGTCGGTCAGCACACCGCCCGGTTCCTGAGCGAGCGTGGTGCCGTTCTGGTTGCAGCATCGGACAGCCGTGGCGCGATCATGTCTAACGAAGGCCTCGACGTGGCCAGCCTGATCGCCCACAAGCGAGCGATCGGCACCGTCTCGGACTTTCCTGGGTCGACGGAGGTTGCCGCCGAGTCGTTGATCCCACTTCCCTGCGACATCTGGGTTCCAGCGGCCCGACCCGATGTGTTCACCGTGAAGAACGCCTCGGACCTGCGGGCCAAGATCATTCTCGAGGGTGCGAACATTCCGGCCAGCCCGGAGGCAGAGGAGGTACTCCATGGGCTCGGCGTCCTCGTCCTGCCAGACTTCGTGGCCAACGCAGGAGGCGTGATCTGTGCTGCCGTCGAGTACGCCGGAGGTACTGCATCCCAGGCGTTCGCCGTGATCGAGGAACGGATACGCAGCAACACTGGGCAAATGCTCGACATGGCGACCGAGACAGGGCAGCCGCCTCGCGTGGTGGCGCAGCGCATTGCCCAGTCGAGGGTGATTGAGGCAATGGGGTACCACCGGGTGGTCGGCTGAACCGACAGGTGACCGCTCATGCGGAACTGTCGTTCCGCATTGCGGAACATTGCGAACCACCGGGACCAATGGCCTGGATTGCCAGGCATCTCTACGTCAAGGTATCTGCGTGAGCATCCCTAGTGACCTCGATATTGCCCGCGCGTCCACTGTCCGCCCGATAGGCGACATCACCGGCTCAATGGGCCTCCCAGAGCATCTCTGGGAACCCTACGGCCGAGAAATCGGCAAGGTCAGTCTCGACGCAATCGAAGAGTTGGCCGACCGCGCCCCGGCGAAGTACATCCTCGTCACGGCAATCACCCCCACCCCGCTCGGCGAAGGCAAGACGACGACCTCGATCGGGCTGGCACAAGGTTTCGGGCACATCGGGAAACGGGCCACCTTGGCCCTGCGCCAGCCCTCCATGGGTCCGACGTTCGGAATCAAAGGTGGCGCCGCCGGTGGTGGCTACAGCCAGGTGATTCCGATGGAGAAGCTCAACCTCCACCTCACCGGTGACTTCCACGCGATCACCGCCGCACACAACCTGCTCGCGGCGATCGTCGACAACCACCTGTACCAGGGCAACGAGCTCGGCTTGGACCCGCACGCGATCGAGTGGCGTCGCGTGATGGACGTCAACGACCGAGCGCTGCGCAATGTGGTCGTCGGTCTCGGAACCCGACTCGACGGAGTCCCGCGCCAGACCGGGTTCGACATCACGGCGGCCAGCGAGCTGATGGTGCTGGTAGCCCTTGCGACGTCGGAGAAGGACCTACGCGATCGCGTCGGCAAGATCGTGGTCGGCTACACAAAGTCGGGCGAACCTGTGACGGCCGAGGATCTGAAGGTGGCCGGCTCGATGGCCGTCATCTTGCGTGACGCGCTCAAGCCCAACCTGCTGCAGACC
>JANLWJ010000126.1:0-3531 GCA_031364455.1 Actinomycetes bacterium
GGTGAGGCGTCCGGTGAGTCCGGTGAGCAGTACGACGAGGTACGGGTTGATGCCGCTGGCCCAGCCTCCGGTGAAGACGAGTGGAATGAGCTCGGCCATCACGTCACCTGCAGCGGCGCACCGTCGATGGTTCCCTCGATGGCCATGACGCTGAAGCGAGCGAAGAGCTCTTCGGCGAACCATCCCGTTTCGCGGGTGCGCGTGATGGCCTGTCGGTGGCAAGGGCTCTCGTAGGCAAACCGGCGAAGCGCGTCGGCGTCCCGCCAGACACTGAAGGTTCCCTGGAGCCCGATAGGGGCCTCGCCGATGCCTTTGGACCAGATGAGTCCATCGGCGGTGGACAGCTCTGTTGCGACGCCCGGTACCGAGTGCCAGAAGGAGCGCAGCTGACTGGGTTGGATCCGGGCTCGGGTGATCGAGGCGACTGGCCCATTGGGGGCCGGTGCAGCAGGGTTCTGCGCACCAAACGGCTGGCGCCTCGACCAGTGACCCATGCTCGAGAGGGGTCGCATGGTGATGCGGAGTCGCTCGGTGGCCGCGGCGTCCCAGCGTCGGAGGACGCGGGAGCGTTCGAACGTGGTTGCTGCGTGCGGGGTGTCCCAGCAGGTGAGCAGGGCCCAATGGTTCGGGTCGGCGTCCTGAGGGGCGAAGGTCTGCCCACTGCCGGTCCCCAGGAGCTTGGCGAAGGTGAGCCCCGGGTAGCCGCGCAGCCGGAACCGGTCGACCGCGAGCCGAGCAACGACGGAAGTGATGCCCGCGGTGGGGATGGTCCACACGTGCAGGGCGACCACCGCGGGGGCCGGCTCGGCTGCGGTGCGGGGGGTGGACATGGGTCGACCTTAGAGCGCCGAAACGAGGGGGGTTGACCTCGGACGTGGGGAGGGGTTTACTAGAGCCTATTCGAACACATGTTCGAACCCAAGCCGGTCGGGTGAGGCGCTGACCTCGACCCTCACCGCCCGCCCGACCGGCTCCCATAACTTCCGACCCGATCCCGAGGAGACAGCCCTATGCGACGGATCGACGAGTCAATTGAGTCGTTGACCCCCGTTGCGAACGACGGGACGGCGCCGCTGGCTTTCCGGTGGCGTGGCCGGCGCTATGTAGTCGGAGCGGTGTTGGCGCACTGGGTCGAGACAGGCGCGTGGTGGCGCCGCGCAGCGCAGCGGCCCACCCCCGGCTCCGACGAGCTGCCTGACTCAGTCCCCGACCCAGAGCGGTGGCTCTGGCGGGTCGAGGCGTGCCGCGGGGCACAGACCGGAGTCTTCGACCTCTGCCTGGAGGTCGGTGACCGCCCCCGTGACCACACCGATGCCCGGGGCCCAGAGCGCTGGTCCCTGCACGCGATCTACGACTGACCTGCCCGACTGACTGCACGAAGGGATGCCCCCCCATGTCCATCGACATATCCATCGATCACGCCATCGCTAGACGATCCCCCCGGGGCTCGTCGGCCGGAGTCCTCGACCTGCTCGCGGCCGCAAATCGCGGCCTCACCGAGGCGGTGCTCGAGCCGCGGGCCAGTCGGCGCTACGCCGTCGCCCACCTCGCCGCGCTGCGGGCTGCGGCTGCCGTGCTGGCTACCCGTGCTCGTCCGACCGGGCGCCGCGGCCCGCGCAGCGCCTGGGACCTGCTCGGGCAAGCTGCCCCCGAACTCGCTGAGTGGGCGGCCTTCTTCGCAGCCGGCGCCGGCAAACGAGCAGCAGCCGAGGCTGGCTTGGACGCGGTCACCCCCCGTGAGGCCGACGACCTGCTCCGCGACGTCGAGACGTTCCTCGCCCTGGCCGAGACCACCGTCGGCGTCCCGCACCAGACCTCGTTGCCCCGTGTCAGCTAACCCCGTGTCAGCTAACCGCCCACTCCCTGTTCGGTCCTGCTCTCGGTGACCTCCTCTTCTTCCTTTCCGCACCTGCACGTTGCCTCTGGCTGGTCGCTCCGCCACGGTGCCTCCAGCCCAGAGGCGCTCGTCTCCGTCGCGGCCGACCTCGGCCTCTCGGCGCTCGGCCTGACCGACCGCGACGGAGTCCGTGGTGCTGTGCGGTTCGCCCGTGCCACTCTCGCCGCCGGAATCGCTCCGGTCTTCGGCACCGACCTCGCCATCGCGCCACTCCCGACTCCGGGCAGTGCACCCGAGCGGGCGCGGCGTACCCCGGTCCGCGGAGGCCGAACTCGCGACCCCCGACTGCCCAGGGTCACGGTGCTGGCGCGGGGTCCGCACGGCTGGGCGGCGCTCTGTCGCCTGGTCTCGGCCGCCCATGCCAGGGCCGAGGCGGTCGGGCGCCGGGGGTACCCAACGGTCGACGTCGACCTGGTCGCTCAGTACGCGGCCGAGGGTGCCCTGGTGGTGCTGCTCGGCCCCGACTCCGACGTCGGCCGGATGTTGGCGAGGCGCCGCCCCGACCTCGCGACACGCGTATGGCAGGGGTGGAAAGACCGCGTCCCCGTGCTGTGGTGCGAGGTGGTCAACCATCGGGGCGCCGACCCGGCTGGTCGCTCGGCGCCGTTCGCCGGGCGGATGCTCGGCTGGGCGCATGAGCAGCAGGCAGACGTCGTACTCACCAACGCGGTGCGCTACGCCCGCCGCGAGGATGCTCCGGTCGCTGACGTGCTCGACGCCGCACGTCAGCTAGTTCCGCTCGACCTGCGTCACATCGACCGGCGTACCGGCGAGGGCTACCTGAAGTCGTCAGCGCAGATGGGAGAGGTCGCCGCCGAGGTCGCGCGCCTATCCGGCGTCGGCACCGAGCGCAGCACCGCCCGCGCATTGCTCGCCGCCACTGAACGTCTCGCACAGCAGTGCCTCCTGTCCCCGGTGGCAGACCTCGGCCTGGGATCGGTGCACTTTCCCGAGCTGGAGGTGGTCGACCCGGCCGCCGCCGCCGCCGGACGCGCACCGGATGCCGTGCTGCGTGAACGATGCGCTGCCCGTTGGTCGACCCGCGAGCTGCCGACTGACGGGCAGACCGGACGCGAGGCACGAGAGCGTCTCGAGCACGAGCTAGGCATCATCGCCAGCCTTGGCTACGCCACCTACTTCCTCACCGTTGCCGACGTCGTCGACCTGATCCGCTCGATGCAGATACGAGTTGCAGCACGTGGCTCAGGCGCTGGCTCGTTGGTCACCTACCTGCTCGGCATCTCAGGGGTCGACCCGGTTCGGCACGACCTCCTCTTCGAACGCTTCCTCTCCCCGCTCCGCCAGGCGCTGCCCGACATCGACATCGATGTCGAGTCGGCGCGGCGCCTCGAGATCTACACCCGCATCTTCGACAAGTTCGGAACTGCTCGCGTCGCCTGTGTCTCCATGGCCGACACCTACCGCGTCCGACACGCGATCCGCGACGTCGGGGCAGCCCTCGGTCTGCCGCCTTCTGAGATCGACATGATCGCCAAGGCGTTCCCACACATCCGTGCCAAGGACGCGCAGAACGCGTTGCGTGAGCTGCCAGAGCTGCGGGCCAGCCGGATCGCCGACGACCCGCGAATGACGCTGCTCTTCTCACTCGTCGAACGTCTCGACGGTTTGCCACG
>JANLWJ010000136.1:0-2221 GCA_031364455.1 Actinomycetes bacterium
CACGAGGCGAATGCGCGGCCAGGGGTCGCCAACCGGATCGGGGCGCGCTTCACGCCGTACGTGGCGGTGAGCGTGCCGTCGACGGTCGCATCGTTGCCCCATGCGGTACTCGTCGGTATCCCGCTGCGACGCAGCATCGCCTCGCTCGACCGAGCGGCACTTCGGCCCAAAGCCAGGCTTACGTTCGGCCTGGATGCCGATCGACCAACGGTCCTGGTTTTCGGCGGTTCGCAAGGCGCCAGGACGATCAACGCCGCGATGCAGGGTGCAGCGCGCGGGCTGCTGGACGCCGGCATCCAAGTCCTGCACGCGGCAGGTCCGACCAACACCGTCGTGGTCGAGCGCCGCGACACCGACCCGCCGTACGTCGTCCTGCCCTATATCGAGCGGATGGACTTGGCCTACGCAGCGGCCGATGTCGTCCTCGGACGCTCTGGGGCGATGACCTGCGCCGAGGTCGCCGCGGTTGGACTGCCGGCAGTCTTCGTTCCCTACCCACACAGCAACGGTGAGCAGGCCGTGAACGCCCAGTCGCTGGTAGACGTCGGCGCCGGTCTGTTGGTTCGGGATGAAGACCTCTCCGCGACCGTTGTTGAGCATCTCGTCGGCGAACTGGCCCTCGACCCCGAACGTCTCGAGAAGATGAGCAAGGCGGCCGAGCCTCTGGGTGCTCGTGACGCCGATGAGCGTCTCACCGACATGGTGCTGCAGGCAGCGGGGCGATCATGATCGACGACTCGTCGGCCACCAGCGCATCGCCCCTCGACGAGCTGGGTCGGGTACATCTGATCGGGGTTGCTGGTGCCGGAATGTCGGCACTCACCCGGATGCTGTGCTCTCGTGGCGTCCCTGTCACGGGGAGCGAGCTGCGTGATTCGCGCATTGTCGCGTCGCTGCGGGCGGTAGGGGCTGTCGTCCACTTCGGCCAGACCTCCGACTCGCTTCCGGAGACCGACACCGTGATTGTCTCTACGGCAATCAGAGATTCCAACCCCGAGCTCGTGGCAGCACGGGAGCGTGGTGTCCGGGTACTACACAGGGCCGAGGCGCTCGCCTACTGCATGCGGGGGCACCAGTCGGTCGTGGTCGCCGGTACGCACGGCAAGACGACCACCACTTCGATGGCAGCGGTGGCCCTCCAGCACTGCGGAGCTGATCCGTCCTACTACATCGGTGCGCAGCTCAACGAGACTGGAACAAATGCGCACGCTGGGACGGGAACGGTCTTCGTGGCTGAGTCCGACGAAAGTGATGGATCCTTCTTGGTCCTCGAGCCGCTCGTCGCCGTAGTCACCAACGTGGAGGCAGACCATCTCGACTACTGGGGTGACGGCCCTGCGGTGGAGGCCGGCTTCTGCGAGTTTGTCTCGCGGGTGCCGCTGGACGGTGCGCTCATCGCCTGTGGCGACGACCCAGGTTCTGCGCGGGTGGCGGCGTTCGCCCGTGAGAGCGGCCGACGCGTTGTCACCTATGGCACGAGCGCAGGGGCCGATGTGCGCATCACCGACGTAGAGCTCGACGCCACTGGGTCGTGGTTTCGGCCGGTGGTGAACGGCCGACGCCTGCCCGATGTTTCGCTGCAGATCGTCGGCATGCACAACGTACTGAATGCGACGGCGGCATTGGCTGTGGCGCTTGAGCTGGGTGTCGGGGTTCCTGATGCTGTTGAGGGCCTCGCGCAGTACAGCGGCGCTCGTCGTCGGTTCGAGTTCAAGGGCGAGGCCGACGGCGTGCGGGTGTACGACGACTACGCCCATCACCACACCGAGCTCCGCGCCACGCTCACGGCAGCCCGACAGATCGCTGACGGTGGTCGAATCATCGTTGCCTTTCAGCCCCTCCGCTTCACGCGTACTGCGCAGTTCCACCGCGAGCTCGGCGACGCGCTTGGCCTGGCCGACGACGTCCTGGTGATGGAGGTCTACGGTTCCAACGAGGAACCGATCCCTGGAGCCACCGGAGCCCTGGTGGCCGCTGGTGTTCCGCTGCCACCGGACCACGTCTGCTTCGAGCCGTCCTTCTCCGCCGTTCCAGAGTGGCTGGTTTCCCGGGCTCAGCCCGGCGACCTGGTCCTCACGCTCGGAGACGGGATTGTCACCACGTTGGGCCCCGAGATCGTCGAGCTGCTTCGTCATCGTGCGGAACGTCTATGAGTGCCGCAGCCATCGGTGCCACAGCGCGTAGATCGGCCAGGCGACCGTGGATCTGGGTGGTCTTCGCT
>JANLWJ010000143.1:0-2453 GCA_031364455.1 Actinomycetes bacterium
GCTGCGCCAGGTGCGGCATCACGCTGGTAGATCGCCACCCAGTCCGCCCGGTTCCCCGGCGCCTCAGACCACCGGATGTCAATAGCCTCGCCGACGCGATAGCTCGAACGATCCGTCCGCACCTTCGGCTTGGCGCCGACCGCAACAACCCACAGCGTGGTCCTGGCGATCTCACGTCGCCCGACGTCAACCGCGACGACATCGAAGACACCGACACCTAGAGCGGAGCTGTCCAGCTGCCACGCCCGCTGGTCGCGAGCCGACTCGATCAAGGCCGCATCAGCGCCGCTGCCTCGTGGCACGACGACCACCGCAGCCAAGCCATCGGCCAGACCGCGGACCGTGACGGCATCTCCAACGGTGACCAACCGTCGCGATACCGACACCACCGGTGGCGGCGGCGCCGCCGTCAGCTGCAGCGACGCCAGCAACCCGCGATGGTCAGTTGGCCACGGCGTCACCGAGACCTCGCTGAACGGCGACTCTGCTTCCCCGACGATCTGTATCGATTCCACCGTGACGTCAGGGCTGACGTGCATGAAGTCGATCCGGTCTGCCGTCTGACCGTCAGCGGCCGGGTTGTACCCCTCGACGTACGGACGCGCAGCCGGCCAGGTAAGCCCAGGGTGCGTTACTGGGTCCGGGTAGACGGCGCGGTAGGCGTCCACCAGAGCCGCGTCGGTCATCGCCACACTGGTCGGCCACGGCACCGGCCGCGTCACCTGGGGCAACACACCAACCGCGGTCTCCGTCCAGTCCAGGTGCGACGGCGCATTGAAGTCGCCGAGCAGGACGACCGGCACCCCCTCGCGCATCAGCGATGTAGCGGCGTCCAGCGACGGTTGCAGCTCGGCGACGCGCAGACGTCGTTCCCGACGGAGGACTCGGCGCAGCGGCTCACCCTTCGCCAACCGAAACGGCCCATACCCGCGGGAGGCCGGGTGCACGTTCACGATCGCGACCACACGACCCGGCTCGATCTCGACAAACACCACGCCTGCGGTCGGGACGGGCGGGTCGAGCAATGGCAGCTGTGACACCACCTGGGTCCGTACGTCGAAGAACGGCCATCCCAGCTCCGCAGCGACCTGCGGAACCTGGCCGCATCCTTCCTGGAGCGCCACGACGGAAGCACCCGACGTGTTGATCACCGAAATGACCGCAGCGAAGTCGACCCCGGTGCCGCCGTACTCGATATTGAGCTGCAGCAGCTGCAGCGATTGCCCTGGCAAGCGCGGATCCCCTTCGACGCGGTCCGGCAAGTTGGCCGGCGGTGGAGACCCACGCTAGGGGCAAGCCATCGCCGGCCAATGTCACCTTTTGATATCCAACGGCGGACTAAGGGGCGAAATGGGCACTGTCCTCCTACCCTGACCCTGGGGGAAAGGCAGGGGACACCGCGAGTACGCCTAGTGTTCACCGCGGTCTGTTGCCCTGACGGCAACAAATGCTCCTGCCCTGGTCCATGCCTCACCTAGGCTCGCCGCGACACCCGCTTACCGGAGGTACAGATGAACCGCAAAGGCCGACGACTCCTAGCCGTCGCTGGGATCGGTGCGGTTCTCGCGCTCGCGGTCCCGCTCACTTCAGCCACGTCCGCATCCTCGGCTGAGGACGACCCGAAGGTCCTTCGGGTCGGCGTCCCCAACGACCTGACCACCGCAAACCCGCTTTCACCCCGATCGGGCAGCGACTGGAACCTCGCGACGATCCAGTACGACATGATGCTGCAGTTCGGCAACGAGGATCTGTCGCCGCAGCCCGGGCTCGCCGAAGACTGCAAGCCCAACAGTGACAAGACCGAGTGGACCTGCACCTTCCAGGAGGGCGTGCTCTGGAGCGACGGCGAACCGTTTACGGCGCGCGATGTGGCCTTCACCTATGAGCTGATCATCGACCAGAACATCTCCACCTATGCCCAGTACTTCACGGAGGGCACCACCTTCGAGACGCCGGACGACACAACGTTGATCTGGAAGTCCACGTCGCCTACGGTTCAGCCCCTGACTCCGCCGTGGGTCTACATCATCCCTGAGCACATCTGGTCTGAGTACGCAGACCTGGATAAGGCCGATCTAGTGGCCGTGGAGAACGTCCCTTCCGTGACGACCGGACCGTTCACTCTCACCGAGGTCAACCGGGGTCAGAACTGGACGCTCACCAAGAACCCGAACTACTGGGGTGAGGAGCCCAACTTCGACGAGATCCGGTTCCAGCTCTTCACGAACCAAGACGCCATGGCTCAGGCGCTGAAGAACGGCGACATCGACATCGCAGGGAACATCGAGACGGCGCTGCTGCCGTCGCTGGAGGATGACCCGAACATCACCGTGCAGCGCAACTCCTCCGACTGGTGGCTCAACCTGGCATTCAACTTCGGCGGCCAGGGCCCTGACTCCGACCCGCTCCCGGCCCTTCAGGACAAGACCGTGCGGATGTCGATCGCCATGGCG
>JANLWJ010000192.1:0-7715 GCA_031364455.1 Actinomycetes bacterium
CCGGAGATCGACGGCATCTCCGCCGGCGGGATGCCCGACCGCGTCAAGTGCCTGCACGTTCTGGTCGGCCACTCCCTGGCGACGGGCCCGGGAGTCAACCCCTTTGGTGACGAGGCTCTCGACGAGATCGCCGAACGCAGGTTGGTGCGGGGACTGACCTGCGCCGAGCGGAGTGTCGGCGAGTGAGCACCCGACGGGTTGCGGCGATCGACTGTGGCACCAACTCGGTGCGCTTGTTGATCGCAGAGGTCGACCCTGAGGCCGGACTGCTGGTCGACATCGCCCGCGAGATGCGGATCGTCCGGCTCGGTGAGGGCGTCGACGCTACGGGGCGGCTGAGTGCCGCTGCGCTCGAACGCGCCTTCGGTGCCGTCGATGAGTATGCCCGCATGATCGATGAAGCCGGTGTTGACTCTGTTCGGTTCGTCGCTACGTCGGCGACCCGGGATGCGGAGAACCGCGACGAGTTCGTCTCCGGAATCCGCGGACGACTCGGTGTCGAGCCTGAGGTGATCTCCGGTGCCGAAGAGGCAGCGCTGTCGTTTACCGGGGCCACGAACAATCTCGAGATCGCCGGTGCGGCCACTCCGTGCCTGGTTGTCGACATCGGCGGCGGGTCGACAGAGTTCGTGATGGGAGAGCCGGGCCGGGCACCCACAGCGTCTGCCTCGGTCGACATCGGGTGCGTTCGGATGACCGAACGCCACTTCGTCACCGATCCACCGTGGCCGGCTGAGGTGAGCGCGGCGCGAGACGATATCGATGCAGCGATCGCCGAGGTGGCGCTGCAGCTGCCACTCCGTCGGGCCGGGTCCATGATTGGGCTCGCGGGCTCGGTGACAACAGTCGCGGCGCTGGCAATGGGAATGTGGGAGTACGACTCGGCTCGCATCCACGGCGCAGTCATCACCGCAGCCGACATCCACCGGGTCTGCGAAGAGCTGCTCTACTCCAACCGTGACAAGCGGTCTGCGAACCCTGTGGTACACCCAGGTCGGGTCGACGTGATCGCCGCCGGGTCGCTGGTTCTGTCCGCAATCGTCGCGTACACCGGACTTGCCGAGATCCTGGTGAGCGAGCACGACATTCTCGACGGCATCGCTGCATCGCTCGCAGCGGAGTAGCCCCCAACCCGCCGAGTGGGACAGGATGATCCAGGGTGGTCCGACCGACCGGAGGTTCGATGGCAGAGCATGTGACATTCGCGAGCAATGGCGGTTCGTGCGGCGGGTTGCTCGGCGTCCCGGAGTCCGGACGTGGTCCTGGCGTTGTCGTCATCCAGGAGTGGTGGGGTTTGGTTCCCCATATCGAGAGCCTGGTTGACCGGTTCGCCGATGCTGGCTTTGTTGCACTGGCTCCCGATCTGTTCCACGGGGCCAAGACCGACGAACCCGACGAGGGCATGCGGATGATGATGGCATTGGCCATGGACCCGGCAGCCAGGGACATCGCGGGTGCGGCGCGGTTCCTCTTCGAGAGTGACCCGACGAACGGCAACGGGATCGGTGCCGTCGGCTTCTGCATGGGTGGGTCGTTGGCTCTTTGGTCGGCGACGCTCGCCCCACAGCTGACAACGGCGGTCGGTTTCTACCCCGCACTGCCGTGGGACCGGATGAGCCCGGAGTGGCCGAGTTACCAGGGCAAGTCGGCGATGATCCACTGCTCAGAGCAGGACGGTACCTCAACTGCGGCCGGCATCCAGCAGGCGAAGACCGCGATCGAGAGCGCTGGCGGCAGCATCGAGCTCTTCGACTACCCAGGCACCCAGCACGCATTCTTCAATGACGACCGCCCCGAGGTGTACGACGCGGCGGCGTCGGCCGCCGCGTGGGATCGCACAACGCAGTTCTTGCACAACCGGCTCTCGGGTTGAGCCCAGCGGTCAACGCAGCACGCAACGCGACGGACGTCTCAGTTGCCGCTGCAGCCGCGCCGAGCCTGATCGCGCTTGATGAGGCGATCGGCGAGTGCCGAGCGTGCCCCCGGCTGGTGCAGTGGCGCGAACGCATCGCGGTGGACAAGCGCCGGTCCTTTGCAGCCGACGACTACTGGGGGCGTCCCGTGCCGGGGTTCGGCGACCCCGATGCCACGATCATGATTGTCGGGCTCGCACCGGCGGCGCACGGGGCCAACCGGACCGGCCGGATGTTCACCGGTGACCGCAGCGGTGACTGGCTCTACGCAGCACTGCACCGAGCAGGTCTGGCGAACCAGCCGACGTCGGTCTCGGCCAACGACGGCCTGCAGCTCACCGGCGTCCGGATCACCGCCGCTGTCCGTTGTGCGCCCCCGGCCAACCAGCCGACGCCGGTAGAGCGCGACACGTGTGCCCCGTGGCTGGACGCCGATCTGCGGCTGCTGCCCCGCGCGCGGGTCGTAGTAGCGCTAGGCGGTTTCGCTTGGACGGCCGCATTGGGTGCCATCGGTCGGGCCGGGGCAGCGGTTCCGCGGCCGCGCCCTCGGTTCGGTCATGGAACCGAGGTGCCTTTGGGGGAGTGGACGCTGCTGGGTTCATTCCACCCGAGCCAGCAGAACACCTTCACCGGGCGGCTGACTGAGGCCATGCTCGATGACATCTTTGCCAGAGCCCGAAGCCTCGTTGGCCACAACGAATAACTTGATGTCAAGGTTTTGCCTCTGCGTCCATCAGGGGGGTTGCGCCGGGTTCCTACATTGGTCTCATGAGCGCCGCACCTGCCACCAAGGCCCACCGCCCCCGCATCCTCATTGTTGGGGGAGGGTACGTGGGGCTCTACACGGCCATGCGACTGCTCAAGAAGCTGCGTAACGAAGAGGCCGTCGTGACAGTCGTCAACCCCCGGTCGTACATGACGTACCAGCCCTTCTTGCCGGAGGCAGCTGCCGGCGCCGTCTCGCCGCGGCACGTCGTGGTGCCGCTGCGGCGGGTACTGCGCGGGGCGGAGATCATCGCGGCAAAGGTCACCGCGATCGATCACGCCAACCAGACGGCGACCGTTCAGCCGCTCGAAGGTGACGCGTACCCCCTCGAGTACGACCACCTGGTGATGGCCGTTGGATCGGTCTCACGCACCCTCCCGATCCCCGGCCTGGCCGAGTGGGCCACCGGCTTCAAGACCGTCGAAGAAGCGATCCAGCTGCGCAACCGCGTCCTTGAGTGTCTCGACATCGCCGAGTCGACGCACTCACCTGAGATCCGCGAGCGCAACCTCAACTTCGTCATCGTTGGCGGTGGGTACGCCGGCGTCGAGGCGCTTGCCGAGCTGGAGGATATGGCTCGTTACGCCACGCGGTACTACCCCGGCATCGACGCCGACGAAGTGAAGTTCCACCTCGTCGAGGCTTCCGGGCAGGTCCTGCCCGAGGTCGGCCCGGAGATGGGGGTCTGGACGCTGGAGCAGCTGCGCAATCGGGGGATCGACGTCAAGCTCGAGACCCGCCTGGAGTCATGTGTGGACGGTCATGTGGTGCTTTCGGACGGTACCGAGTTCGATGCCGAGACGGTCGTGTGGACCGCTGGCGTCAAGGCGAGCCCGGTCCTGCAGAACACCGACCTCCCGCTCAACGAGCGCGGACGGCTGCTGGCTGCCGCGAACCTTCAGGTGGTCGGTACCACCAATGCGTGGGGTGCTGGCGATGGAACCGCGGTTCCCGACCTCACCACCGATGACAACCGCGAGTGCGCCCCGAACGCCCAGCACGCCGTCCGCCAGTCGAAGGTGCTCGCCGACAACCTGGTTGCGGCGCTGCGCGGGTTCCCCCTTCACGACTACAAGCACAAGTCCGTTGGCTCGGTTGCCGGACTCGGTCTCTACAAGGGCGTCGCCAACGTCTACGGGATCAAGGTCAAGGGCGTTCCGGCGTGGTTCATGCACCGGACCTACCACATGAGCAGGGTGCCGACCCTCAACCGCAAGATCCGGGTGATCGTCGACTGGACCATGGCGCTCTTCTTCAAGCGCGAGATCGTCTCACTGTGGTCGATGCACGAGCCGTTCAGCGAGTTCCAGGCTGCCGCTGCCCCTCCGGCCCGTCGGATCCCACCCGCGGCCTGACGTCAGTCGGTATAGCCGGGGGTGGAGCTCGGCACGCACTAATCTGAGGGCTGGCCCGGATGGCGTAACTGGCAGCCGCTGACCACTTAAAATGGTTTGCCGAAAGGCGTGTGGGTTCGAGTCCCACTCCGGGCACCTGGTTGGGCGGCGTTTCTGGGGCCCTGTTGCCACCTCGGGGCTGTACTCACACCCGAAATGAGTTACCGTTGTTGGACCGGCCACCGGCCGGGGTACCTGTTCGACGACCACTCGCCTAACGAAAGGGCCGATCAGTCCGGATGGAAACGCGCAACCCCGTCATCGCTCGTATGGAGAAGGAAGCCAAGGCCAACGGCGGCTACGCCGGAATCGGAACGGCGACCGCCACCCAGACCCGACCATCGGGCACCGACGTCCCACCGGCGATGCCGGTCGAGATGACCCCAGTTGCTGCCCCCATGACGGTCAACGACGTCGTGGTGCGTACGGCCACCTTGTTCGTCCCGCTACTGATCACCGCCTACTTTGCCTGGACGCTCCAGGTCGGTACCGGCGTCGTCCTGATCGCGATGCTGGTCGCCCTCGGGCTCGGGTTCTGGGGCGCCTTGTCGAAGAAGGTCCGTCCTCTCGTCTTCCTCGCCTATGCCACCGTTGAGGGAGTTGTCGTCGGTGGTTTCAGCTTCTGGATGCAGGAGTGGGTCAACCAGAGCCAGATTGCGGCTGGGAACACAAACCCGCCCAACATCGTCCTGCAGGCTGTCATCGGCACGCTTGCTGCGTTCGCGGCGATGCTCTTCCTCTACGGCACCCGCATCATCAAGGTCACCGGCCGTTTCAAGAAAATGATGGCTGTCGCGTTCTTGGCGTACTTCGGCATCGCCATGGTCAGTCTGGTCGCATCGCTCTTCGGCGTCGGTGATGGCTGGGGCTTCTACGGCGTCGGCGGCCTCGGACTGCTGCTCTGTGCTGCCGGCGTTGCGCTGGCAGCGTTCTCGTTGGTGCTCGACTTCGACGCGATCGAGCAGGGCATTGCACTCGGCGTCCCTGAGCGGGAGTCGTGGCGCGCTGCCTTCGGGCTCACCGTCACCCTGGTGTGGCTCTACCTCGAGATCTTGCGCCTGCTCGCGATCCTCAACCGCAGCTAGCCGCACCCGACATACCGCAAGCCACAGCAAAGGGGCCGCCGAACCGTTCACACGGTCGGCGGCCCCTTCGTCTGTGGGCCGGGCGTCTGTCGCCCCAGCGGTTTGCAGTCGGCTACTGGACGCGCCTTGCTGCTCGCACCTTGTCGTACTCGTGCACGACGGCGGTGGCGTAGCTATGCGGAATCTCGTGCTCGTCCTGCAGCCAATGGACTCGTTCCTCGAATCGGGTCAGCGCTGGGCCGTCCTGCACCACCTGGAACCACTCGTTGATCGGCTTTCCCGTTGCCTCAGGCAGGCGGGCGACCAGATTCGCGTGGGTCTCTTCGGAGTGGTGCAGAGAAGACATGGCAACTCCCGATGCTGGAGGAGAACGTGCTTCTACCGTGCCTCACAGTGCCCCGGGCCGCAAGACCCGAAAGGTCCCCAGATAGCGTGCCCGCGTGCCCGACCTGGAGGACGACCGGAAGGCGTTGAGCCGGCTCTGCGACCGGCTCCGCTCGGCCCCCGAGCCGCGTTTGGTCCGGGGCGATGACCGTCTCTCGGGACGCTCAGCTGCCGACGCCGTCCACGAGGCTGCGGCGTGGGCCGCGTCCGCCCAAGGGATCAGCCACCAGGTGCCGCGGCTGCACCCGCTCGCCAGCGCCGACCAGCTCAGCGTTGTCGGTAGCGACTTCCTCGACTGGGTTGGTTCCGCTGCGGGCCGAGAGGGCGCGTTGACGGAGTGGCGAGGGCTGATAGGGCGGCTACGGGCGGTGGTCTGACGCCGTTCGTCGCTGCCTAGCGGTCGCTTGTCGCCGGCGCCTGGGGCCGCTGCAGCCGCAGCAGCGCCCGGACGCGGGAGCCCCGGTCGGCGCTGACCTCTGCGCCGCCCACCTCGGCGGCCTGGGCTGCTGCGTGGGCAAGGTCGAGCGGGGTTGAGCCCGCCTGCGACTCGAGCGATGGTGCGAGCGCGTCGGCCAGGCTCGGCACGATCGCCTCGGCGAAGTGGCGGTATCCCGTTGCCGACGGGTGGAACTGGTCAGGGCCGAACATGGTGTCGGGGTGGGCATCGAACTCGGGCCCCAGGAGGTCGGCCAGCGCCACGCTTCGGGCTCCGGCCGAGACGGCTGCAACCGTTTGGGCAGCTGCCAACGACCGGCTCCAGCGCCGGGCAACCCACCGCAGGGGGTGAGGGATCGGGCGGATGGTTCCAAGGTCTGGGCAGGTGGCAACGACCACCTCGACGCCGTGGGCGCGTAGCCGGTCGATGGCGGCGGTGAGCAGGGCAACCGACCGACCGGGGGGGACGCGGTGCGTCACGTCGTTGGCGCCGATGGCGATCACGGCGGCATCTGGCCAGTGCGGCTCGATCTGGTCGATCTGTGCCTGGAGGTCACCGCTCTGGGCACCCACGACAGCGAAGCAGCGCAGCTGCACTTCCCGGCCAATTGTGTGAGCGAGTCCTGCGGCGATCACAGCAGCCGTGGTCTCATCGCTGCGCTCTACCCCGAATCCGGCAGCCCCTGAGTCGCCGAGGACGGCAAGGGAGACCGGAACCCCGCCGGCGCCGTAGGTCCCATCGGCGACGGGTGGGGCCGTCACCGGCTCACCGATGCGATGTCTGGCCAGGCGCGACTGGCCGAGGAGCACGCCGTAGACGGCGCCACCGGCTCCAACGAGGCCAGCCCCACCCACGGCCGCGGCGGAGGCGATCGCCCGTGCTCGACTGGCTCGACTCACGGTGTGCCTCCTCTCGCTCGCGGGTCCGGTGCCCTGCTGTGGACCCTCTACGGTAGTCGACCGGCCCGTGTCGGGGGTTTACGCCCGGCGGCAGTGGACTTGAGCCAGAGCTGGTACCGGTACCCGCCAGTCGTAGGCTGCAGCCGTGGAAACTTACGACTCAGTCATCGAGCTGATCGGCAACACCCCGCTCGTCCGGCTGCACAAGGTCATCGACGGCGCCGGCGCTCCGGTCTACGCCAAGGTCGAGTACTTCAACCCCGGTGGGTCGGTCAAAGACCGAATCGCGCTGCGGATGGTCGACGCCGCCGAGCGTGAGGGTCTGCTGAAGCCGGGCGGCACGATCGTCGAGCCGACGTCCGGCAACACCGGAGTGGGGCTGGCCTTGGTGGCGCAGCAGCGTGGCTACTCGTGCGTATTCGTCGTTCCCGACAAGGTGAGCCTGGACAAGATCAACGTCCTCAAGGCGTACGGCGCCGAAGTGGTCGTCTGCCCGACGGCGGTACCTCCTGAGCACCCCGACTCGTACTACAACGTCAGTGACCGGCTGGCGCACGAGACCCCCGGCGCCTGGAAGCCCGACCAGTACGCGAACCAGAACAACCCCATGTCGCACTACGAGCAGACCGGCCCAGAGCTGTGGCGGCAGACCGACGGGCGGTTGACGCACTTCGTTGCTGGCGTGGGCACCGGCGGAACGATCACCGGAACGGGTCGCTATCTCAAAGAGGTCTCCGACGGTCGCGTGCAGATCGTGGGGGCCGACCCCGAGGGATCGGTCTACTCGGGCGGCACCGGGCGCCCCTACCTCGTCGAAGGTGTCGGTGAGGACTTTTGG
>JANLWJ010000212.1:0-2367 GCA_031364455.1 Actinomycetes bacterium
GGGTTCACGCAACCGCAATACCGGCGGCAGCGGCCTCGGCCTGTCGATTGCCCGCAACATCGCGCAGGCGCATGGCGGGTCGGTGCGTTTGCGCAATCTTGGCCGTGGCGGGCTGGAAGCGACGCTGCGGATTCCGCGCGGGGCCTGACACGTTGTTGAAATTCCGAATGGGCACGGAGCAACTCACGAAAAGGTAGCATCTCGGCATATTGTCCCGGGAACAAAAAGAATCTTTGCGTCAAGGTTTTCGATCTCTGGGTTGCTTTCAGTGCACCGGCTGCCACAGGATTGCGCAGCGAGTAAGATGAGGACTCGCAGACGCGATCCCAAGTGGAGGCTTAAATGAGCGAGCAGGTTCAGGAATATCGGGGCGAAAAGATTGTCGTGCGCTTCGACGCAGAAAAGTGCATTCATTCCCGCAACTGCGTTCTCGGCAGGCCGGAGGTTTTTCAGGCCAACGTGCCCGGTGCGTGGATCAAGCCCGACAACGTGTCCGCGGAAGAAGTAGTGGCGGCTGCGTTGGCTTGTCCGTCGGGCGCCATCACTTACGAGCGCACAGACGGCGGAGCGCAGGAAGCGGCACCGCCGGTGAATGTGATCCGCATCCGGGAAAACGGTCCGCTCGCGATACATGCGGACCTGCGCGTCGGCGAGGCGACCGCGCAACTGCGCGCGACCTTGTGCCGCTGCGGCGCATCGAAGAACAAGCCTCACTGCGACAGCAGCCATGTCGCGGCCAACTTCCAGTCCACCGGCGAACCGCCAACGCAACCTTCCGAGCCGCTCGCGGCGCGCAATGGAATCGTGGTGCTCACGCCGAAGAAGGATGGACCGCTGTACTTTTTCGGCAACTTGGAACTGGTCAGCGGCACGGGGCGTACCGTGAACCGCATGCAGGAGGCCTGGCTATGCCGTTGTGGAGAGTCGAAGAACAAACCCTACTGCGACGGCACCCACAAGAAAATCAGCTTCGAGGCCGGCTAGGTCAGGTTCAAAGCCCGTCGACGACGATGATCTGCGCGCTGGCGGTTTTCTGGCGAATGTCCATGGCTGGCTTGTATTCCGGGGAGTGATACCACTCGCGCGCACGCTCGGCGCTCTCGAATTCGCACACCACAATTCTCTTCGGCACCCAGTTTCCCTCCAGCACTTCGATCCTGCCGCCGCGGACGACGAATTTGCCGCCGTACTTGGCCAGCGACGGGCCGACGAGCTTGCGATACTCTTCGTAGCCTTTCGGGTCGTGGACTTCGATCTGCGATATCAGATAGGCGGGCATCACGGTCCTCCATATTGATCCTGAAAAATGTATTTCACCACGAAGACACGAAGAGCACGAAGAAAGGCTTTGGACGTCAACGCTCCTTCGTGCTCTTCGTGTCTTCGTAGTCAATCGCGGTTTTAAGGTTGATTCATGTCAGGGTCTCCAGTCCCTGAGGAGCATTTCCGCGCCTTTTTCCGCAATCATCGTGGTCGGTGCATTGGTATTGCCGGAAGTGATGCGCGGCATCACTGAAGCATCGATCACCCGCAGTCCCTGCACGCCGTGCACCCGCAGGCGGTCGTCCACCACGGCGAACTCGTCGCTGCCCATCTTGCAGGTGCCGACCGGGTGGAAAATCGTCGTGCCGAGGTCGCCCGCGGCCTTGCGCAGCGCCTCGTCGGTTTCGATGCCGGGCCCGGGTTTGAATTCTTCCGGCTGATATTTCTCCAGTGCTTTGGCCTTCATGATCCGACGCGTGATCCGGATCGAGTCGACCGCGACCCGCTTGTCATCCTCGGTGGAGAGATAGTTGAGTTTGATAGCCGGATGCGTTTGCGGATCGGAACCCTTGATGCGCACGTGCCCGCGGCTGGTCGGCCGCAAGTTGCACACCGAGGGCGTGATAGCCGGAAACGGATGCAGCGGCTCGACGAATATTTCCAGCGACAACGGCAGCACGTGCCATACGATGTTGGCCGACGGCTGAGACGGATCGCTTCTGGCGAACGCACCTAGTTGGCTGGGCGGCATCGTCAGCGGTCCGGTGCGATAGAAAAGATACTCCAGACCCATGGCCATCTTGCCGAACAGGCTGTGGGTGCGCTCGTTCAGCGTGGTGGTGTTCTTCACCTTGTACATGATCCGGATCTGCAGATGGTCATGCAGATTTTCGCCGACGCCCGCCAAATCGTGAATGACCGGCAGGCCGGACGCCTGCAACAGCGAACCCGGCCCGATGCCGGAGAGTTGCAGGATCTGCGGCGAACCGATCGCGCCGGCCGCCAGCACGGTTTCGATACGGGTCGAAGCGAAATCCGATTCGCCGCCGCGTGAGAATTCGACGCCCACCACGCGCGTGCCCTCCATCCAGAGGCGCTTCACCT
>JANLWJ010000215.1:0-5140 GCA_031364455.1 Actinomycetes bacterium
CACCGACGCCCACCACCTCACCCCCTGGGCCCAAGGCGGCCCATCCAACCTCGCCAACGGCCTCCTCCTCTGCCGCCACCACCACCGCACCGTCCACGAAGGCCAATGGCACATCACACCCAACAACCCCAACCACGGCGCCAACGGCACCCTCACCTTCACCGGCCCAACCGGCCAACAACTCACATCACCCCTACCGGCATCACCCCTGCCCCAAGCACGTGCCGCACCCGACCCCTAAGGCACCTAGCTCTGAAGACACCCGGCTCCGGAGACACCCAAGCCAGCAACTCGCTGTGCCACGATCAACACGTGTCGACGGCAATCACGATCTCGCCGCTGAACACAACGACGCCCGAAGCTGCCCTTGTTGACGAGTTGACCTCGCTCCTCGGTGGCCTCGTCGCATCTGGTGCTGCTTTGGGCTGGGTCACACCTCCTACACGCAACAAGGTCGAAGTGCTGCTAGGCGACTTAACCGATGAAGCACAGAACGAGAACGCGTCGATCGTGCTCGGTCGAAACGGGCAGCGGCTCATCGCGTATGGATGCTGGCGGCGTTACCAACGACCGACACATCGGCCGCATGCAGACATCCCCTACCTCGCCGTCGCTGCGGGCCACCAGGGCCAAGGAGTCGGTGGTCGCGTCCTCGATTCGCTCATCGGAGCCGCTCGCAGCTCTCGGATCGAACAGCTCACCCTCGACGCTCGCGGCGACAACGCTTCAGCACATGCGCTGTGGCAGTCGCGAGGGTTCATGCAGTGTGGGCTGCTCACCGACTTCGTCGCTGTCGGCGAAGCGCGCTACGACAAGACCTTCTGGGTGCTCGACCTGAGGGGCAGCTAGACGACCTTCTCCATGACCTCGTCGGAGACGTCGAAGTTCGCCCAGACGTTCTGCACGTCGTCAGAGTCTTCGAGCGCTTCGATCATCCGGAAGACCTTGCCGGCACCGACCTCGTCCAACGGAACAACGACGCTCGGCACGAACGAGGCCTCGGCCGACTCGTAGTCGATCCCGGCCTCCTGCAACGCGGTGCGGACGGCGACGAGGTCGGTCGGTTCGCTGACCACTTCGAAGGTTTCGCCGAGATCGTTGACCTCTTCTGCCCCGGCATCCAGAACTGCGGTCAGCACGTCGTCCTCTGAGTGCCCCTCGTGCGAAACGAGCACGATTCCTTTGCGGGTGAAGAGGTAGGAGACCGACCCGGGATCGGCCATCGAGCCGCCATTGCGCGTCATGGCGATCCGCACCTCCGACGCCGCGCGGTTGCGGTTGTCGGTCAGGCACTCGACGAGGACGGCTACCCCGCTTGGGCCGTAGCCCTCGTACATGATCGTCTGCCAGTCAGCTCCCCCGGCCTCGACACCGGAACCTCGCTTGACGGCGCGATCGATGTTGTCGTTCGGCACAGAGGTCTTCTTCGCCTTCTGGATGGCGTCGTAGAGCGTCGGGTTGCCGGCAAGATCGCCGCCACCGGTGCGCGCAGCAACCTCAATGTTCTTGATCAGCTTGGCGAAGAGCTTGCCGCGCCTGGCGTCGACGACGGCTTTCTTGTGCTTGGTGGTGGCCCATTTGGAGTGGCCGGACATTGCTGACTCCTCGCGGTGCTGCTTGAACGGTTCACGGTCACAATCGACTCAAGGTCGCAATCGACTCAGCCGGCTTCACGCACCATGGCCACGAAGTACTCGTGAATCCGGTGATCGCCGGTGAGCTCAGGATGGAACGACGTGGCCAATACTCGGCCCTGGCGAACCGCCACGATCCTACCGGCGGCAGCCCCGGACTCGACGTGCCCAAGCACCTCAACCCCGCTGCCCACCGACTCCACCCACGGCGCGCGGATAAAGACGGCGTGTACCGGGGGGCCGTCGAGGGCCGGCATGGACAGGTCCGCCTCAAACGAGTCGACCTGACGCCCGAAGGCATTGCGCCGGACCACCATGTCGATCCCGCCGATCGTCTGCTGGTCGGGCCGACCACCCTCGAGCCGGTCAGCGAGCATGATCATCCCCGCGCACGAGCCGTACATCGGCAGGCCGGACGCCTGTGCGGCACGAAGCGGATCGATCAGACCGAAGTCGACGGCCAGCTTGCTCATGGTGGTCGACTCGCCGCCAGGGATCACCAATGCATCGACGACGGCCAGTTCTCCAGCTGTCCGCACACGGGAGGTCCGAACGCCACAGGACTGCAGGACGGTCTCGTGCTCGCGCACATCGCCCTGGAGGGCGAGAACTCCGATCAGTGGCGCGTCGGTGGCAGCTGCCGCCGTCACCGGCTGGCGTACCGCTCAGACTCCGGGAGGGTGTCGATGTTGATTCCGACCATCGCCTCGCCGAGCCCTCGCGACACCTTGGCGATGATGTCAGGGTTGTCGTAGTGAAGCGTCGCCTGCACGATTGCGTTCGCGCGCTTGGCGGGGTCGCCGGACTTGAAGATGCCGGAGCCGACGAAGACGCCTTCAGCGCCGAGCTGCATCATCATTGCCGCGTCAGCCGGAGTGGCCAGGCCACCGGCGGTGAACATCACGACCGGGAGCTTGCCCGTGTCGTGTACCTCGCGGACCAGCTCGTAGGGAGCGCCCAACTCTTTGGCCGTGTTGAACAGTTCTTCGTCACCCAGGCCCTGGATGCGTCGGATGTCGCCGAGTATCTGGCGCATGTGCCGCGTCGCTTCGACAACATTGCCGGTGCCCGCCTCGCCCTTGGAACGGATCATGGCCGCACCTTCACCGATCCGACGGAGCGCCTCACCGAGGTTGGTCGCTCCACAGACGAAGGGCACGGTGAACTGCCACTTGTCGATGTGCAGCTTCTCGTCGGCGGGGGTCAGCACCTCTGACTCGTCGACATAGTCGACGCCGAGCGCCTGGAGCACCTGCGCCTCGACGAAGTGGCCGATTCGGGCCTTGGCCATGACCGGGATCGACACCGTCTCGATGATGCCGTCGATCATGTCGGGGTCGGACATCCTGGCTACGCCGCCGTCCTTGCGGATGTCGGCCGGGACACGCTCGAGCGCCATCACGGCGACCGCTCCCGCGTCTTCGGCGATCTTGGCCTGATCGGGGGTGACGACGTCCATGATCACCCCACCCTTGAGCATCTCGGCCATGCCGCGCTTCACGCGGGATGTACCGATCTGGGGCGTGCTGTCGGCGTTCGTGGACACATTCGCGGACACGGGAGACCTCACTCAGGCGGTGTACGGGACGTCGGGCCCAGTTTCCTCGGCGCCAACGTTGTCCCCCATCGTACGGGGCGCAGGACTTATCTGCCTCAGCGGATCTGGGGCTTACGGTCCTCGTCGAGGAGGAGGATCCACACCTGACCCGGGTCGAGCGGGATCTCCGCACCCTTATACTCCCAGGTCGTGCCTTCCTTCGGGCTGGGGCGCGACCAGGTGACCGGCCAGACCTCGCTGTCGCGGAACATCCACGCTTGGCCCTTGCCAACGGTCTCGGTGGTGGGGGTCGCTGCGCCGTTGGAGTCGACGATGTCGGACGGGTAGACGTCGACGCGCTGGATGATGACGGTGGTCCCGCCCAGCTGCGGCCCCTCCGTGGTCATGGCGGCCGAGCCATCCATCCACAGCAGCCAGCGGTCCTCTTGCTTCGACCACTCGAACCTGGCCTGTGCGCTAGGCCAGAATGCAGTGAACTCCCGGACCTTCTTCCCACCCGCCGGCATTTCGTCGTCGAAGGTGAACCCGACGTCCTTGGCGTCGACCGCCTTGCGCGCACCCTTCAGCAGCTCGTCAGGGTCGGCGAAAAGGTCCCACGGTGCCGTGCGGTCCGGACTGCGGCTGTAACCGGCGGCACCGGCGTCGTTGCTGAGGGGATAGAGCGGGGCACTGGCTATCTCAGAGAGTATTTGGGGATTGGCTCCGCTGAAGGCGAACGCGACCTTGCCGTACTGCTCGAGGATCTCCAGGTCACTCGCTCTGGCGCTTCGGACCGGCCCGAGAACCCTCGGGTACCTGGACGAGAAGACTCCCATGAAGCGGGTCAGTCCGTACTCGACCTCTTCGAGGTATACGACATCTGCTGCCATCAGCCCCGCGTGTGGATGGCTGTTCACCGTGTTGTCGAGCTTGACGGCGAGCACCTGCCCGTCCTTACCGCGGCGCCCGGAGAGCAGCGTGGTGGGGGGCTCAGGCGTCGGCGACACCTCCGCACTTGGGGAAGGCGTTGTAGAAGTCGTCGGCGCAGCCGACGGTTCACCCGAGTTGAAGGCGACGAATGCGCCACCAGCAACCAGCGCAGCCGCGCCGAGGCCGCCCGCAATTCCCCACCAACGATTCATGCCCTCCAGGCTATGCGGAGTCGAGCGCGAACTGAGCCAACGCCTCTGGCGGCGCGTCGTCGAGATCTCGGCTCTGTGGCCAGGGAGCGTGGCCGGCCAGCCGCAAGGCCCGCACGAGTCCACGCCGACGAACGGCCACGGCGGCCCGGACGGCGTCGTTGGCAAAGCGCCTGGCCAGCACGACGCCGTTGCTCACGTCGGCGAGCTCGGTCAGCATGAGCCTTGAGTCATCGCCTCGGGCAAGCTGTTCAACGGTCTCCCGGTCACCGAACACTGCACGCAGAGCCGCACTGAGATCGCTCTCGGCAGCGATCCGGGGCGCACCTGTCCGCTCGGTGTGCTGGGCCGTCGACGCAGCGTCCAGGAGCAGTACGGCGCTGACCGGGTCGAGCCCGGCTTCAAGTGCCACCTCCCGCGTGAGAGCTGCGCGCCGCTCAAGTCGCGCATCGAGCACTGCCTCTGACGCCTCCACCCGAAGGTGCAGCCGGTCCAACCGCGCTGCCAGACCGCGAAGGTAGAGACCGATGAAGAGCAGCGGAAGGACCAGGGCGAAGAGCGTCAGCTCCCATCCACTCATCGCCGCTCACCACCATCGGGACCAACACCATCGGCGCCAGCGCGCCCTCGCAGCCGACCGGCGAACATGCCAGGGCCCTGTCGATCGTCCTCCTGCACCTTCTCACCATGACCTGCAACCGTCTCGTAGACCGCGACCACCTGCCTGGCTACTCGGGCCCAGTCGTACTCGCGGGCTCGCTCAGAACCTGCGGCCGCAAGTTCGGTGCGACGTCCTTGGTCAGTCAGCAGGGCGGTCGCCGCACGCGCCA
>JANLWJ010000216.1:0-8085 GCA_031364455.1 Actinomycetes bacterium
CGTCGTAGTCGACGTAGTCGACGTAGATCGACTTCACCCCGCGCATCATCGACTCGACGACGAGCGCGGTGTTGAGATCGCGAAGCAGCACGTTGGTGACGCCGCGCAGTAGCACGTAGCTGCCGTGCCGATTGATCCGTGGTTCGATACCCCGACGTCGCTGCTGTCGTGCCTGGTAGAGCTCCTTGAGCATCTCGGCGATGGTCATGACGATGGCTCTGACTAGGCCCGCGGGGTGGGTGAAGAAGGCCGCGTATGACTTGGACGGACCAAGACCCGCCTTCGGCTGCTTCATCCCGCTCATCGTGAGCAGCGAGATCGGCGCGTCCCCGGAGAAGAGGTTGCTGATACTGACGCCATCGTCGGCGAGGAGCCCCCGCCCGTCGCTGACTCGAGACTCGATCAGCGCTGCATCCGGAGGGTGGTTGGCCACCACCAGGTCACCCGTCTCCTTCTCGTACCAGCGGAAGGCAGGGATGTTGTCGTTGTTGCCATGCAGGATGCCGGCCTGGCTGACGGGCGTCGTCGACGGCAGCGCCGCAACCCATGCGTCCATCCGATGCGTTCCGGTCCGCAGCCATCGGCTGATGGTGGGAACGTTTCCAGCCTGGACATGCCAGCGGAGAACCGGCTCGGGCACGCCGTCGAGTTGCAGGAAGAGCACTCCTGGCTCTTCGAACTTCTCCGACGGCATGTCGCGCATGCTCATCCGGGCGGCATGCACCAGCAGGTAGTTCTGGCTGTTGGAGGAGAACACCCACGTCAGGGCTGATGCGACCAGGGCGTAGATCCACGAGGCCAGGAAGGTCTCCCAGAAGCTGCCGACGACCATGCCCGGTGTCAGGTTCAAGATGATATCGATCACGATGGCATTGGCGAAGACCGCCAAGAAGATGGCGCCGAACCAGCCGAAGAGAAGGGCAAACCTCGCCAGCAGAGACTGCGTGACGGGGGCGAAGAGTGAGAAGAGCAGCGCCGCTAGTGGGACCGCCCACCAGTAATCGGGGTAGATCCCGGGCGAGAGCGCGATCGTGATCGCCAGGACTGCCCAGGTCGCGATGTAGTTGCCGACCATCGCCCGCACATGCCCGCGACGATCATCGGGTGAGCGGCCTGCGAGTGCGGCAGCCAATGCCCGTTCGCGGCGACGGCGTTCTGAAAACCCACTCATCATGATGCTCCTTGCGCTGGATGCGCAGAGCCTAGTGGCCGCACAGATGTAGCGCTCGAGCCGTCAGCAGCCCAGGCAGTCGAGGGTGAAGACCTGTGTCCCGGCAGCTGTCCCCACGAAACTGCCCTGGACCGAGGTGCCGCCAGGTAGCGCTGTCGCATTGCCGGTGACGGTGACCGGCCGGCCGGCCGTCAAGCGCCGTACCGCTGCACGCCACGTCGTACGTATCTCCCTTGGGAGTGGTCTGGCACGACAGCGGGCCAGAGACCTCGACCCCCACCTCTGCCAACTCTGACTGTCCCTGCGTAGAAGAAGCCGTGTTGACCAAGGTCTCGGTCATCTTCTCGACCTGCTTCTCGCCACTTGCACCACAACCAGCGATGACAAGCACTACCGACGACAGGACCACCACAAGTCTGATGCGCGTCATTGCTGCAGTATCGCAGTGAGGTAGGCGAATTCCTTGCGTTGCGCATGCTCTAGAGCGGTTACTCCGTCGTTGTCTATGATCGTCTTGTCGGCCCCAGCGTCCAGGAGAATCGTCACGATCTCTTGGTACGGCGGTGATCCGTCACCGAGGATGACCGCTTCGAGGAGAGCGGTCCAGCCGAGGTCGTTCACGTGGTTGACGTCGATCTCGGTCTGCACGACGCGACGCACATACTCGACGTGCCCACGCTCGCTAGCTGGAATGACCGATACCCGCCATAGCGGTTCCGCCGCGCAAGGTCCGGCCCCGCAGGAAGCAACACCTCGAGCATCGCGACGCTCCCCGTCACCCCAGTCACTAACCAAGGGGTGTCGCTCTGATCGTCAACGGCATCGGGATCGGCTCCACACTCGATCAGCAGCACCGCTACGTCCACGTGGTCCTCGGCGACAGCGAGCAACAGCGGACTTCGCCCGCGCGCGTCTCGGGCCTCAAGCGCAGCCCCGGCGCTGATCGCGTCGCGGACAGCTTCGAGTTCGCCAGCCGCCGAGGCCGCCAGGAGAAGACCATCGGCCTCGCGAGGGACGGTGTCCGAACGGGATGGGCTCACTGGACCTCCTAGGCTCGACAAGATCGTGACACGGTATGTCCTATCTGGACGTTGCCCACACTCGACAACTTCAGCAAGGTCGACGCGCACCCTGCCAACCCTCGCCACTTTGGAGGCGACATGACCGACCAGCTCGAGTCGCTCTTCGTCGTCATGCTCGTAGCTGCCCTCGTGCCCGTCGCAATTAAGTTGCTGCCGGTGGCAGTCCCCCAGGTAGTCCTATTCCTCGTAGGGGGGATCCTGATCGGACCCGAGGTCCTCGGCTGGGCGGATCGCAGCGAGCTGACCCTGCTGTCCGACGTCGGACTCGGCTTCCTCTTCCTCCTCGCTGGCTACGAGCTTCCGCCCTTGCTCCTGCGCCAACGGCCGGGACGACTTGGCTTGATCGGATGGGGAACGTCGGTCGTGCTGGCATTCGGCGTCGTTGGGGTTCTCGCTTCGACCGGGTACGTCAAAGCATTCATCCCGGTGTCCCTGGCACTGACCACAACAGCGCTCGGAACTCTGCTTCCCATCCTGCGCGACAACGACATGCTGGGTGGCAAGTTCGGCCAGCACATGTTCGCAGCTGGAGCAGTGGGTGAGCTGGGGCCTGTGCTCGCCATCTCACTCTTTCTCAGCGCCAGCGGCTCGTGGCAATCTGCACTTGCCATTGCGACGGTTGTGAGCGCGGCCTGGCTCGTTGCTCGCGTCCCCGTGTGGCTGGCAGGCACCCGGGTCGCCGAGATCGTGTCGTCAACGTCGGAGAACACCACCCAGTCGGTTCTCCGGTGGACGATCACCCTGCTCCTAGGCGCGCTCCTTTTGACGGCCGACTTCGGCCTGGACATCGTGCTGGGCGCCTTCCTCGCAGGCATGGTGCTGCGCCAGTCGAGCGGCGAGATGCCAGAAGGACAATCGGGGCTGCTCGGCAAACTCGACAGTGTCGCGTACGGCTTCTTCATTCCGATCTTCTTCATATCGTCTGGGATGGGCCTCGACCTAACGTCGATCATTGAAAACCCTGGACGGCTCGCTGTCTTCTTCTCACTGCTCCTGCTCGTGCGCGGGCTCCCGGCGCTCGTTGTCTACCGACACGAGTTCCCGATCGCTGAGCGCCTGCAACTGATGTTCCTGTCGGCAACGGCATTGCCGCTCATCGTTGCCATCACGGAAGTCAGCATGGCGAATGGCACCATGCTGGCCGAGAACGCTGCTGCCCTCGTTGGTGCCGGGGCACTCTCAGTGGCGGTCTTCCCATTCATCGCTCTGCGAATCAGAAACCGAACGCTCGCGAGTTCCTCGCAGCTAAGGAGCAGCAATGGCGTGAGCTGAGTCGTCATCCGGGGGAGCGAACAGGCCGAGCACGCCTTGCTCGGCCCCTACCTGCAGACCGACGCCGTTCCTAGTGGGTGAAGCCGCCCGCCTCCGCCTCGGTCAGTGACTTAGCGATCGGGTGGCTGGCGAAGTGACTCAGCGCAGCTCGGTAGTCGTCCATCAACAGGCTCGCCAGGTCGCGGCTGAACCCATGGCGCACCAGGATCCGCTGCACCGCCATGTCCTCGCGGTTGGCCGGCATCGTGTAAGCGGGCACCTGCCACCCCTTCGCACGCAGCCGGTCGGCGAGGTCGAAGAGGGTGAACCCGTGATCGACGCCCTCTTTCAGCTTCCAGGAGATCGCCGGAATCCCCTTGTGCGGGTCACCATTGCTCAATATCTCGAACGGACCAAGCTGATCAATCTCCTCGGCCAGATACATCGCAATGTCATAGCACTGCTGGTGAATCTTGCGGTACCCCTCGCGACCAAGGCGTAGGAAGTTGTAGTACTGCACCGCAATCTGACCACCCGGGCGAGAGAAGTTCAGCGCGAATGTCGGCATGTTCCCGCCCAGGTAGTTCACGTCGAAGATGAGCTCCTTCGGCAGGTCTTCCTTGGAACGCCACACGATCCAGCCAACGCCCAGCGGTGATAGACCGAACTTGTGCCCCGACGCGTTGACGGACTTGACCCTCCGAAGCCGGAAGTCCCACGTCAGGTTCGGCGCCGTGAAAGGCGCGAGGAACGCGCCGCTGGCGCCATCGACATGCATCGGGATGTCGAGTCCGGTCTCGGACTGCAGCCGGTCGAGTGCTCGGTGCACGTCTTCAACCGGTTCGTAGTCGCCGGTGAACGTAACGCCAAGCGTCGGGACGACGCCGATGGTGTTCTCATCAACGCGCTTAAGAACCTCCTCGGGCGTCATGATGAGTCGGTCCCCATCCATCGGGATCTCTCGGTGCTCGACGTCCCAGTAGCGAGCGAACTTGTGCCAACAGACCTGAACGGGGCCGGTCACCAGGTTCGGTCGATCGGTCGACTTACCCTCGGCCCGCCGTCGGGCCCGCCAGTCCCACAACAGCGCCATGCCTCCGAGCATGGCTGCCTCGCTGGAGCCCGTCGTCGATGTGCCGATCGAGTTCTCCGTTGCCGGCGAGTTCCAGAGGCCGGCGAGCATGTGCACGCATCGCTCCTCGAGCTCGGCCGTCTGCGGATACTCATCCTTGTCGACCATGTTCTTGTCCATAGTCAGGTCCATCAGAGCGTGGACCTCCGGCTCGAGCCACGTCTGGCAGAAAGTGGCGAGGTTCTGGCGCGAGTTTCCGTCCAGCATCAGCTCGTCGGCCACCAGCCGATAGGTGTGCCGGGGATCCTGCTCGTTCTCCGGAAGTTTGTACTTCGGGAGAACTACGGAAACATCGGAGGAGGCGAAGATCTCGTCGACGCCCTTGTTACGGATGCGGTGCCGCTCGTGGAGCATGGCAGCCCTCTCGGTTCGGATTGTCAGTCTTGGGGCGGTCAGGTGCCCACGTCGTGGGACATCGCGTCAATGCAGACGGTCACGGCCAAGATCAGTGCGACGTCCGGCTCGCCTTCGATCTCGACCCCGTAGGTATCACGCACTCGGAACCACTTCTTGGAGATCTCCGCGACCTTCTCACCCGCACGCTCGATCTCATACTCGTGGTCGACGAAGTTCCCCTTCGCCGTGTAGTCGTCGCCCTCATCGAAGTCGACGTTGAACCGGTCGCGAATCCCGATCAGGCGCTTCTTGACCTTCGCCTCGCGGCCCCCGATCTCTATCGTCATGGTGTCGCGGACGGCGAGTTTCTTCTCCTTGATGACCGCCAGTTCAGCGCCGCTGGCATCTTCAAGAATGAAGGTGTCCCGAAACCGGATCGCCTTGCCGTCGACCTTGTAGACCTTCTGACCATCGGAGTCTTCGATCCAGTAGTCGTCGCCGATGGCGAAGACCTTCTCTCGCATGCAGAACGTCCGCTTTGAGCCACCGTCGTGACGATCTCTTAGCCCCATGGCTTGCTCCCTCCGTACCGGGTCAACGACTCGACCCTAGTCACGAGACCGATCCTTGGGCACCTCCACATGGGACCAAGTCGAAGGGCCCGGGGTCCTGAAGGGGATCTTGATTGCCGTCGGCGTCGCTGTGATTGCTGCCGCCATTGCCACGATCTTCAGCCGGCGCAGCGACTAGGTGGACCTCGAGGCTGACGGACCAGCTTGTAGTTGCTCTGCTCGGACGAGCGCGCGCTGCAAGGACTCCCCCACGGACTCCGACGCGGTAAAGACATTCGCCTCACCTAGCTCATCAAGGGTGCCGGTATCACGCAGTTGGCGCAGGATCCGCTCGCCGACACCTGACAGCACCAGATGCGCACCGACGACGTCCAGCGACCAGCGGTAGCGCATGAGGACGGTGATGAAGGTGCTGCCGAGATCCTCCTTTCCGCGAAGGCGAAGGACGACGACAGCGTTCTGCGAGTGGCCGGTCACTTCCGGGAGCTGACCCTCAAATATCGGCGCAGAGGCGAAGAACAGACTCCCGTAAGTCGTGAGAACGACCACTTCACCCGCGGGTAATTCACGTGGAGGTGGGATCTCTTTCGGAAAGGGATCTCCGGGCGTGAGCACCCACCGGTAGATCACGACCTTGTTGGACTGTCTGATCACGAACAGCCCTACCGACAAGCCGATCCCCGCCAGTACGGCGAACTGCAGCGGGGCCACGATGGTCAGAATGAACGTCAGGAGCATGACCAGCGCGTGACCTCGCCCTGTTCGCCATACCATCTCCACCTCGTGCAGGCGAAAGGTGCGGACTCCCACCACAGTCAGGAGGGCGGCCAGCGTCGGCATCGCAATGAGGTTGGCAACACCGGGGATGAGGAGGATGACAAACAGCATCACCGCGCCGGCGACGAGATTCGCCCAGCGGGTGCGAGCTCCCGCCGTGGTCAGGATCCCGGTGGCCGACATCGAGCCTCCGACCGGCATCCCCTGGAAGACACCAGACACCACGTTGGCCACGCCCTGGCCGCGGAAGTCACCAGAGATGTCGGGGTAGCGGCCATCCGGGTTGGGGACCGACTGACTGATCGCAGAGCCCTGGACCAGACCGACAAAGGCAAGCGAGACCGCGGGGAGCAGGAGCCCCCACACCAATGACAGCTCTGGAAGGTCAGGCGCTGGCAACCCTGCGGGGATCTCGGCGACATCAGCAACCTGCCGAACGGAATCGAGGCCAGCGATCTCAACAACCGCTGAGACCGCCACGATCGCGACGACCATGCCGAACCCACCAAGCCTCGTGCGGCTGAGCACCACGATCAGGGCGATCGTCACCAGGGCCACCACAATCGTGGTCGCATCAACCAGATCCACACTTGCGGCCGTGTCCACAACCCGTAGGACGCGGTGCGACTCCGGGGAGCGGTAACCCGTCAGTTCCGCCACCTGGGAGAGCACGATCGTCACGGCGACGGCGTTGATGAACCCCGTGACCACCGAGTGCGGCACGAAGCGCACGACCGATCCTGTCTTGGCCAGCCCGAGACCAAGCATGATCAGACCGGTGAGGATGGTCAGAGTGGCGAGGGCTGCCAGCCCGGTCGATGTCCCGTCGACTCCTGGCACATCAGATGCCAACACTGCCAGTGCCGCGGTGGCCTGCACAGACATCAAGACCGAGCTGGTGGCCAGTGCACCTGCCACGGTTCCGAACAGGTATCCGTACAGCCCAGAGACAGGGCTGACGCCGGCCAGCACACCCATCGCCAGGCCGCCCGGCACGTTGGCGAGCCCCAGGAGCAGCCCGGCGGCGGCATCCTTACCCTCTGGGGGTTTCAGACGAAGATTCACACCGGGACTGTAGCCGCGCAACGGGACGATGGGCCCTGGTCGACGTCCGCACCGTACGCCACGCTCTGGGGTAGCACCCGCGAATGGGCTGAACGGACTGAGAGGACTGGGAGGCATAGCCATGCAGAGGGTTCTGGTCGTCTACGAGTCGATGTTCGGGAACACCCACGACGTCGCTGAAGCAGTTGCCGTAGGCCTCCGTTCAAATGTCGACGTCACGCTGGTGGACGTTGGCGTGGCCCCGCTCGAGATTCCCCATGACATCGATCTCGTTGTGGTTGGTGGTCCTACTCACGCCTTCGGGATGAGTCGCCCCTCGACACGTCAGTCCGCTGTCGAGCAGGGCGCCGACCCCCAAGCTGCCGAGCACAACGGGCTCCGCGAATGGATCGCCGGCGTGGTGGCACCTGAGGGGCTTCCTACAGCGGCCTTCGACACCAAGGTTGCCAAACCACACCTGCCGGGCTCGGCTGCCAAAGCGGCCGAACGCAAGTTGCGGCACCGTGGCTTCAAGCAGTTGGTTCATCCGGAGAGCTTCTTCGTCGCCGGAACGACCGGAGACCTACTCGACGGCGAACTGGATCGAGCACGCGCCTGGGGCGAGAAACTCAGCAACCGCTGATCGCTAGGCGGTTTGGGCTGTAACACCGAGTTCAGCCAACAGAACTCGAACGCGACGATCGATCTCGTCTCGGATCG